>NZ_JBFULD010000136.1:0-10452 GCF_056400505.1 Terrabacter sp. P5_B1 | reverse complement strand
GAGCCGCACCGCGGCGAGCGCCGACTCGTCACCGGCGAGCGCCGCGACGACGTCGTGGTCCGCGAGGGTGCTGGCCTGCAGGGCGAGGTCGGCGACCATGGGCAGCTTGGCGTAGGAGAACGTGCCGAGGACGAGCCGCGGCGTGATCTCGAACTCGGGCACGCGCTCGCACGCGTGGCCCAGCGCGGCATACACCGGGTAGGGGTCGAAGCCGTTGCCGGCGCTCGCGAGGTCGGCGAGGGCATCGGCGTCGATCTCGATGCCCTGCTCGGACCGGAGGTACTCGCGAAGCACCGGGTTGAACTCGGCCTCGGGCCCGAGGTCGATCTCGAAGTCCTCCTGCGCCGCGCCGGTCGGGCGGAGCACGCACGAGCGCAGCAGGACCGGTGAGGCCGGCGGGCGTGCCGCGCGGGGCACCGACCACGTCGCCATGCCGATGGCGATGAAGCCGGCCGCGATGCCACGCTCCTCGCGCAGCTCGACAGCCTTGGAGCGGATCGCGCGCACCCGGCGCCGCGCCTCCTCGAAGGCCGCGGGCTCGCGGACGAGATCGGACAGGCGGGTCCGGCGTCCGGCGAGCAGCATGGAGACGCCGCCGGGGTGGGCCGTCGTCAGGTCGAGCGTGCCGGAGGGCAGGTCGCGGTACCAGAGCAGCGTGTTGCGACCGCCGAGGTCGACGAGAGTTCGCTGCCACGTCCTGACGGCAGCCCCCACGCGGTCGGCGCGCGGGTCGCCCGAGGGCGACTCGGCCGGGAGGGCAGGGTCGGTCCTGAGGGCTTCGGTCATTCCAGCAGGCTAACGAACGATTCCGGGTACTCCGGCCACCGACAGACCACCGCGGCGAGGAATCGGCGGTCAGCAGGCGGCATACGCCCTACTGGCTCGGCAGGGACGCGGGACGCGACAGACACTCGCGCGATCGACGGCGGGGTGCTGGCGTCGACGATTCGCCGACAGGCGGGCACGCCGGTGGCTAGCCTGATGAGAGGCGATCACGATGTCATCCACTGCGGACTTCTTCGACGAACTGGCTCGCCGCAGGCACGAACCGCTGCTGCGGCGAGTGAGCGCGCGCGTGCGGTTCGTGGCCGCGGACGGCCAGGAGCCCGTCGACCGGACGGTGACCATCGACCACGGTGACTTGGCGGTCTCGAGCGACGACGCCCCGGCGGACGCCACCTGCACCTGCAGCCGAGCCGAGCTCGACGACCTCGTCAGCGGCCGGACGAGCACGATGGCATCCCTGCTCCGTGGCGCGCTGACGGTCGAGGGCGACCCCGAGCTGCTGGTGCTCGCACAACGGCTGTTCTCCTGCATGCCAGTCGACGCGCCGCGCCCCACCTCCGGAAGGGATCGTCCGACATGACCGACGGACTCGTGCGGATCCTCGACGGCAACACCTTCGTGGTGAGCGACCGCCGAGGCGACATCGAGGCCTCGGCCACCGACCCGGCAGGGCTCTTCGCATGGGACACCCGGTTCCTCTCGCGTTGGGTGCTCACCGTGGGCGGCCAGCGGTTGACCGCCCTGTCCACCGACGACCTGAACTTCTTCGAGACGCGGTTCTTCCTCGTCCCGGGCACCGGCACCGTCTACGTCAACGCGAATCTCACCGTCATCCGACAGCGCGCGGTCGGCGACGGTTTCCGGGAGAGCCTCCGCCTGCTGAACCACCAGGAAAAGGCGGTGGACCTCGCGATCCGGATCGACGTGGGCTGCGACTTCGCCGACCTCTTCGAGGTGAAGGACGCCCTCACCAAGCAAGGAACGTACGGGACGCGGGTGGAGGACGGGACGCTGGTCATGTCGTACGAGCGGGACACGTTCCACCGGGCGACCACGGTCTCGTCCTCCGAGGCCCCAGGGAAGGTCGACGACGGCGGCCTGGAGTTCGACGTGCGGATCGAGCCGCACGGGTCCTGGACCACCGAGCTCTCCGTCCGACCGTCCACCGTGCGACAAGGGGTCCCGAGCGTCCTCCCCGGGGGCAGCTCCGGCACGCACCGCAACCGGCTGGAAGAGCTGGACGCCTGGCTCTCCGCCGCGCCCCGGCTGGTGACGGACTCCGACCAGCTCGCCGCGACCTACCGCCGCAGCCTCGTCGACCTCGCGGCGTTGCGGTTCTCGCCCGCCATCGCCGGCGCCCGAAGCCTTCCGGCGGCCGGCCTGCCGTGGTTCATGACGATGTTCGGCCGCGACAGCATCCTGACGAGCCTGCAGTCGCTGCCGTTCACCCCGGAGCTCGCGGCGACGACGCTCCGCGTGCTCGGCGACTGGCAGGGCAGCCGCGTCGACGACTTCCGCGACGAGGACCCGGGCCGGATCCTGCACGAGCTGCGGTACGGGGAGCTGACCGCCTTCCAGGAACGCCCCCACTCGCCGTACTACGGCTCCGCGGACTCCACACCGCTGTGGCTCGTCCTGCTGGACGAGTACGAGCGGTGGACCGGCGACAGCGACCTCGTCCGCGAGTTCGAGCCGGAGGCGCGGGCCGCGCTCCACTGGATCGACACCTACGCCGACCTCCAGGGCAACGGCTACATCGCGTACCAGCGGCGCAATGAGGAGACCGGTCTCGAGAACCAGTGCTGGAAGGACTCGTGGGACTCGATCTCCTACCGTGACGGCCGGATACCCGGGTTTCCGCGCGCCACCTGCGAGCTGCAGGGCTACGCCTACGACGCCAAGGTCCGGGCCGCACGTCTCGCACGGTCGTTCTGGAACGACCCGGGCTTCGCCGAGGACCTCGAACGGCAGGCTGCGGACCTCAAGGCCCGTTTCGACCGCGACTTCTGGGTGGAGGACGGTGAGTACTACGCACTCGCTCTCGGCCCCGACGGGACGCGCGTGGACGCCCTCTCCTCCAACGTCGGCCACCTCCTGTGGAGCGGAATCGTGGACGCCGCAAAGGCGCCCGCCATCGCCAGGCATCTGCTCGGACCGCGGCTCTTCTCCGGGTGGGGAATCCGCACGCTGGCCGAGGGCGAGGCGCGCTACAACCCCATCGGCTATCACGTCGGCTCGGTCTGGCCCTTCGACAACTCGTTCATCGCGTGGGGGCTCCGTCGTTACGGCTTCAAGACGGAGGCGGCCCGCGTCGCCGCAGGGGTGCTCGACGCGGCGGACTTCTTCGAGGGCCGGCTGCCCGAGGCGTTCGGCGGCTACGAGCGCGCCCTGACGAGGTACCCGGTCCAGTACCCGACGGCGTGCAGCCCGCAGGCCTGGTCGACCGGCGCACCGCTCCTGTTCCTGCGCACCATGCTGGGGCTCGAGACCATCGACGACCACCTCATCGTGGACCCGGCCGTGCCGGTCTCGTTCGGCCGGATCGAGCTGCTGGACATACCTGGTCGGTGGGGTCGCATCGACGCGTTCGGCCGCGGGCTGGTCGACGTCGACGTCGACGAGCAGGGGTAGGCCTCACGCCGCCCGCCCCGTCGGTGCGCAGGCTGTCTGCGCCCGGGGTCAGTCCACCCCGATGACGACCGGGAAGGTCCGCCCGCTCGGCTGGTGCGAGGACCAGTCCCGGAGCGACGCAACATCGTGTGCATGCTCCTGGGGCACCGTTGGAACCGACAGGTCAGTCCCGCTCGGTCCGTGAGAGTGACGTGCCTCAGATACGGCGAGTCCGAGGTGGTCGAACAGTTGCCGGGTCCGCAGGTGGGGGGTCGGCGGCGGTGTGGTCTGAGGCTGCGCCTGACCCGCTTCCGGCCGACGCGCGGCAGTAGCGCGACGTCGCCGGCCACGGGTCGTCGCAGTCGTGGAGCCCCTCTACGACCTGCTTCGGGATCGCGAACGGCATCGTCAACTGCTCGAGCCGGTCCGCTGCAGCAGCAGGTGCACCGTTGCGGGGTCGCCTGGGTCGATGAGGACGCGCCGAGACCAGCGTGGGTCCGTCGGTGACGTGCCTTCGCACCAGAGTGAGGCTGCTGTCACCGGCGGGCGGCCCATGCTCTCGTTGACGACCGTCCGGTCGGCCGGAACCGCGCGCGGGCCGCCGAGACCGTCCTGGGTGCAGATGCCGGCCGCCGCGGCGGCGCCCGCCTGGAAGACGAACAGATAGCTCTCGGCGAATCCGGTGGCTGGTTGAGTCTCGACCTTCTGCACGCTGGCGTGCTCCGGCAGCCGAAGTCCGGCACGCTCGGCCGCGTCGACGGGAGTCGCAAGCTCGCTCGCACCGGCAGTGTTCGGATCGCCGTAGGCGAACCACCCGAACCCGCCCTCGGACGGTGCCGGGCTGGCGCCCGCCGCGCCCGACCTGGCCGTACCGCACCCGGCCGCGGCGGCCGCAGTGATGGCGAGCACCAGCGCAACCGCGGGGATCCGGCTGCGCGCCGCTTTGGACGGCCGGCGGGTGGCTGACGCGCTGGTCCCGATCCACACATGCCCCTGCTCCCCCATGACTGCCATTGTGGGGTCGGACACGGACGCGCGGGGCGAACTCCCCAGCTGTCATGCCCGTTTGGGAGGTACACCGGAACGGGCACGAGCTCACCTTCCACTGCACGGCTGTATGCCGCGTGTTGGTCCGAGGACGGGCCCCGCCCTCACGGCCACCCCTTCGCGAAGCCGGTGATCATCCCAGGCACGTGCGGAGCGGCATCATGGGGGGCACGAGGCATCCGCCCAGGACGCGGGGATGGTCTGTGTGTACGGTGTCAACACCCGTCAACACCCAGAGCACCTCCACGGGCCCGTCCGTTGCCACAAAGTCCCAGCTATGCCAAGGAGCCCCATCGATGAAGCTACTTCTCACCTCGGGCGGCGTCAGGAACACAAGCATCCGCGATGCGCTCGTCGGCATGTTGGGCAAGCCGATCTCCGAATCAGCCGCGCTCTGCATCCCGACCGCGCAATGGGGGCACCCCATGTGCGGGCCGCGATCGGTGCGCAGCTTCGTCAGCGGCGGGGGCCCAGGAGACGCCATGACCTCGCTGGAGTGGAAGTCCGTGGGCGTCCTCGAACTCACCGCCCTACCCACCATCGGCACGGAGCGCTGGGTCGAATGGATCCGCGAGGCCGACGTCCTGCTCGTTGACGGCGGCGATGCCACGTACCTGTGTCACTGGCTGCGGCAATCCGGCCTGGCCGACCACCTGTCCTCCCTGACCGACACGACCTGGGTCGGAGTGAGCGCCGGGAGCATGGTCATGGCACCCCGGATCGGTTCGGACTTCGTCAACTGGCCGGCGGCCAGTGATGATCGGACTTTGGGGCTCGTGGAGTTCGCGATCTTCCCTCACTTGAATGCTTTCCCGACGAACACCCTTGCGGACGCGGAGCGGTGGGCCGCTGAGATCGGCGTCCCGGCCTATGCCATCGACGAGCAGACCGCCATCAAGGTCCTCGGCGATTCTGTCGAGGTGGTTTCCGAAGGCGAGTGGCACTCGTTCGGGCTGTAGCTCATCGCTTGCGCGCTCTGTTCGAGGCAGCAACCACGCCGCCGAAACAGCTCAAGCGACCACCGCGCAGAGCGAAGGCCGCAGCCACGCGCGAAGCCGCCGCCCGGGTCCAGTAGCCTGTCCACGTTGGCCGGCCCGGGGTCGTGATTACAGCGAGGGTTACAGCGTTCGTTGCAGCACGACTTCCAGCGAGGGTTGCAGCCATGCCCCGCCCTCGTGGCGTATGGCTGAAACCCGCTGACCTGCGGTGACGCGACGAGCCAGAGGGCGTGCGGCGGTGTGGTTGGGTCTGACCCAGTGCGCCGATGGAACGCGGAAGCACTCTTCCTGTCGTGCCGATGAGCGCGAGTTGCGTCGGGCTGCAATCGGCCTAACGCCACGGCGATCGAAGTAGCCATCCGGGCATGGCGCTGGCCGACGCCGCCGGCCTACGCACGCTGACCGAGGAGCGCCTCACGGTGGCCACGGACAAGGGTGCGAACGCCGGCCTGAAAGTCGCCTCGATCGTGGGTGGGATGGTCGTTGGCGCGGACAGCATCGATGACATGGCGGTGCTCCGCCACGGCGGCTGGGCAAGGTCTTCAGCTCGGCATACGCGCCCTCGACGCTCGGGTCGTTCTTGCCCGCGTTCACCTTCGGGCACGTGCGCCAGCTCGACGCGGTCGCAGCCGGGTTCCTGCTCGCACTGGCCGCACGCACCCGGCTCGGGACCGGCTCGGGTGTGCACTAGGGCATCGGCACAGCACCGGCTACCGGCGAGTACGCCCTGCTGGATGTCGACGACACGATCATCGAGGTCCACGGCCACCAGAAGCAGAGCGAGTCAGAACAGCGCAGGCCACGGGCTCATCGGGTGGGTGCCCTCAGCGGGAGCCCGAACGACCCTCCTTGGAGCCACGTGACGTTCGGCGCCGGGGAGAGAAATGACCACGCCCCCTGGGGTAGGGGCGTCCATGGGTCATGCCCGGAGGGTGCGTTGGCGTGGTCGTCTCACTCCTGCCAGCGCAGGTACCAGGTGCCGTTGGAAGGCCGGAACACGACCTGGTCCGCAACGGAGGTGCCGAGGAAGTTGCCGGCGAGCGGGATGTCACCGCGGACACCCCAGGAGATGGTGCTGCCACCGCGTATGTACCAGGTCCCGTTCGACGGCCGCCAGACGGCGGCGGTTTTGACGCTCGTGCTGGTGTACCGCGCCGGCACGGGCACATCACCGTTCTGCCCGTAGGGAAAGGTCGACCCGCCCCGGATGTACCAGGTCCCGGTGGAGGGCCGGAAYACCGCGATCTSGKCSGCGGWGCYGCCGACGTAGTYGCGGGGGACCGGGATGTCGCCCGGGTTGCCGTAGCGCACGACTGACACGCCCCGGATGTACCAGGTCCCGGTGGAGGGCCGGAAYACCGCGATCTCTGCTCGTCCGTCACCGGTGAAGTCCGCTGSSACGGGRATGTCCCCGTTCTGGCCGTACGCGATTGCGGTGGTCCGAGTGACCGTGGCCGCCGTCGTGGCGCTCGGCGCAACTACCGCGCCAACCACAGCCAACGTCGGCGCCTGCGCCGAGGCGCTCGTGGCCGACAGGCTGAGACTCGTCAACAGGCTGGCCCCCCCGACGGCCACCGCCGCCACAAGTCGGCGACGCAGAGGTATTGCACTATTCACGATGATCCCCCCATACGTGCGCGCGGCCCCTTCAGGTTCCGCGCTGCCCCTTCCGCTGACAAATGTGAGCGGCGAGCATCACGGTACGCCGCCAACCGCAGCGCCGTCCCCGCAACGCATTGGAGCGCAGCGGTCCCGCTTCGCTGGTTGCGGGTGGAGCCGATCGAATGGCCACGGGTAGGTCGTACTGCCCGCTCTACCGGGACGACTACGGCGCCTTCGTCGGTGCCTCCACAGGACCCGGTCGACGGCCCACCGCACTGCCGCCAAGGCGGACTCCGCCTCTGGGTCCACCCGTTGCACCAGCGCCAGGGCACCAGGACCGCGCCGCTCAGAGCGCCGATGTAGCGCGTGGCGTATTCCTGGCTCTTTCACGGTCGAGCGGCACTGGCCCTAACGCACGCTCATGCCGCTCGTCGGACGACGTCCGACGGTGCCGCTCCGCGGGCGACTACGCTCGCCGAACAAACAAACCGCGCGCCGTGGGGGGCCCAATGTCAATGACAGAGTTGAACACGGAACGCGCACGGCAGGGCATCGTCGAACATTCCCGGCGTCTGGGCGAATCAGCCGTCGCCGCCGGACCCGCCGCTGGCGTGCCCACCGCCCCGGCGTGGACAATCGCTGACCTGGTCGCACACGTGGGTCAGACCCAGCACTGGGTCGCGGAGATCATCGAGGGGCGTATCACAGAGCCGACGCTACTGCCGGCCGAGTTCGCCGAGCTGCCCACGGACTCCGACGACTGGCAGGCGTGGCTGTCGGCATCCGCGCAACGGATCGTCAGCGCCTGCCCTGACGACGCACTCGACGCGCCCGTGTTCAACCCGGCGGCTGACGAGCGGTCCGGGACCCGGTTCTGGCTGTCCACCATCCTCAACGAGGCGGTCATTCACGGCTTCGACGCCGCCAACACCGCCGGTCGGCCGCTCGACATCGACGCCGACATCGCAGCCACGCTCGTCAGCAACCACCTCGCGATGCTCACCTCGCCCACATGGGAGCTGCAGCGGCCGGAATCCGCCCTGGCTCTACGGGGCACCGGGCAGACCCTGCAGTGGGCCGCCACCGACATCGCTGACGAGTCTGGCGCATGGTTCATCGAACGCCAGCCGGACCGGGCGACGTGGCAGCACAGAAGGCAGCGGGCCGACGTCACGGTGAGCGGCCCAGCAAGATCACTGCTGCTGGCCTTGACTCGACGACTTCCTCTCGCGGACCCCGCGGCCCACATCAGTGTCGAGGGTGACTCCGGCCTCGCCCAGCACTGGCTCGACAACACCGCCCATGTCAGCGGTTGACCGGGCACCGAAGCGAGCAAAGCGGAAGCCGCCGGCCAACGTCCGGAAATGCCGCCGAGGGGCATGTGAGGACGTTGCCGTCGGCGGGCAGCGGAGGCACCCTCGGGGATGAGTACTCAAGAAAACGTCGCGATCGCGACTCTGCTGCCACCCGAAACGGATCCGCTCCGGCTCGCCGCGGCGGCCTACCTCGCCCGGTTCAAGGGTCAGTCTCGTGTCCACACCGATTCCGACCTCCGCGCCTATCTGACTTGGTGCCGTGCGCGTGGCCTGGACCCGCTCGCGGCGCAGCGAGCCCACGTCGAGCTCTACGTCCGATGGATGCAGGAGATCCGCCGCTACAAGCCCTCTACCGTCAGCCGACGGCTGGCCGTTGTCGCCGGGTTCTACCGCACCTGCGTCATCGACGCCGTCCTGGCGCACTCACCAGCCGAGTACGTCCGCCGCCCCAACGTGGCCGCCGAGTCGCCCACCCTCGGGCTGACGCACCTGCAGTTCGAGGCCATGCTCTCCACCGCCCGAACTTCCGCGAACCTCAACGACTTCGCGCTCGTGGCAATGCTCGGCCTGCTCGGCCTGCGGATCTTCGAAGCGTGCGGCGCCAACATCGAGCACCTCGGCGAGGAACACGGTCACCGCGTCCTACGCATGCACGGCAAAGGCGGCAAAGTGGTCCTCACCCCGCTGCCACCCGCCGTCGCGCGCGCGATCGACCGCGCCGTCGCCGCGCGCGGGGGCGGCCCGATCCTGCGGACCAGCCGCGGCACCCGGATGGACCGACACTGCGCCACCCGGCGCCTGCACCACCTGGCCGAAGCCGGTGGAGTGCACGCGTCCCGGATGCACCCCCACATGCTGCGTCACACCTTCGTCACCACGATGCTCGACGCCGGCGTCGACCTACGAGATGTCCAGATCGCCGCCCGGCACGCGGACCCGCGCACCACCATGCGCTACGACCGAGCCCGCAAGAACCTCGACCGTCACCCCAACTACATCCTCGCCGCCTACATGGCCTCAGGAACGTGAGCAGCACCCGGGCACCAGTGGGCACCGGAGTCTCGTCGCACTAGCCTAAATAGATGACGGCGAAGTCAGAACGTCAGGCCGCGCGCGAGGCCATCGCCGCATACCACCAGCAGCAGCTGGGACAACTGCTCGAGCACGTCAGCGACGCGCTCAACGACTTCCATACCGGTCAACTCGACGCGTTCGACGTCGACCGGGTCCTCTTCCAATACTCCCGGGCGGCCAAGGAGCTTTGGAAGTTCTGCAACCTCGACGATGTCGAGTTCGCCGCCAGCCTCCTGCAAGAACAAGACCCCTTTGACTGGTGGGGGCGCGGCGCCATCAAGCAGCGGTGACCATCGAGGTGGGCTTCCTCACGGCGTCGCTGACATCCGGACATGCCGCGGATGGTGCGGTCGGTCCTGCCGATGAGTCCGCTTCTCGTCACAATGTGGTGTCGCTGCCGAAACAAGGGTGACTGCAGTCCGCCGTTCAGCCCTAAGTTTCGGGCATGTCCACGACCAGGAGGCTCGCCGCCAGCGCCGTCGTAGGAATCGTCGCCCTTCTCCTTGGCGGTTGCACGCCACGACCGCCCGGCTTCGTTGTCGTTGGCCGTGACAGTCACGGCAACACCGTCGGAGGAATGGTCGTGTGCAGCGCCCCTCCCGACCGCGCCGTATTCGAGGCCACCGCGCAGCTCGAGAAGAGCCCACCGGCCGGGACAGAAGCGAGATGGCAGTTCAAGTGCGAAGCGCTCCAGCGAGGGCYCCTCATCACCTGGCCTCTGCTCGGTAGCACCGATCGCGACAGCGTCCGCTCCCTGACAACGCTGGAGATCGCACCAGAGGATGCGATGTCGCTCTACGTGCAAAGGGACCCCGAGGACGGCGCCTCCGGGATCGACTTCACGATGAGTCAGGTCAACTCGCTCTCGATCTCGCAGTTCCTCTACGCCGACTCACACGACACGCTTCGGCGCGGTACCGAGGCCGACGTGCTGAGCGCCGCCCACTGCTAGCGCTGAAGATCGGACGGGCGCCATCTGGTCTCACCATCGCTGCAACGTCCGGACATGCCGCCGAGCG
>NZ_JBFULD010000135.1:0-10453 GCF_056400505.1 Terrabacter sp. P5_B1 | reverse complement strand
ACCCCGAGGTGGTGCGGCGGCGATGGACGGCGGAGGGGGCGTACGAGGCGCTCGAGGAGTTCTACGACGAGGTGCTCGTCTACGGCTCCCGTGACGTTCTCGACGTGGCCCGTGAGTACGCCTGGCCGAGAGGTCCGTCGCAGCGCCTGACGTACGCCGGCTACGTGTGCGGCGAGCCGCACCACGAGGCCAGACGGCTTGCGGTCGTTGCCGAACCCGACACCGTCGCCGAGCGGAACGGGATCGCGCATCAGCGGGCCGGTGCACCCCCGACAGTTCTCGTCGTCGGCGGCGGCGGGGCCGACGCGTACCCGATGATGGCCGGGGTGCTGGACGCCGCCGAATGCGTGCATGGCCGGACGGGCGCACGGATCACGCTGGTCACGGGCCCGTTCATGCCCGGGGGAGAGGTAGCGCGGCTGCGGCTTCGCTCCAAGGATCTGCCGATGGCCGAGGTGCGACGCCGGATCCGCGGTCACGGTCGCGTCGCGCGTGCCGACCTCGTGGTCGCGATGGCGGGCTACAACACGACGATCGAGCTGCTCAACGCCGGGACTCCGGCGCTGCTCATCCCGCGCAGCGGACCGAGCGCCGAGCAGCGCATCCGAGCGAGTCTGTTCGCCCAGCGGGACTGGGTGCACTGGCTCGACCCCGACCTGTTGGGGACCCCAGCCGTGGCCGACGCGATCGTGACCGCGCTCTCGGCCCCGCTCTGCCCGACGCAGGCAGTGGACCTCGGTGGACGCAAGACCGCGGTGGCCCGACTGACGAGCCGTCTCGAGAGCTGGCCGAGGCTCGAGCTCGAGTCGGTCGGCACATGACCGGGCCGCCCGGCGAGGCCGACGACGTGGTGGCTGGTCGCCGCAGTCCCGAGGACGTATGCCGCTTCCTCACCGAGGTCGTGCCCGCGAGCGTCGCCACCGCCCTCGCGCCGCTGCTGCCCGATGGCGCAGGAGCGGTCCGGGCCGTCGTGACGCGCACCCAGCTGAAGCCGGGGCGCAAGCTGACGGTGAGTGTCGACCTGTCCGGTGACGGCATCGACACGCGACCGGCCACCGTGATCTGGGGGGCGGCCCGGGTGCCTGCTGCCATCATCGCTGCGCTGGTGTCGCGGGTGCGGCCCGCACTGCGCTCTCCCTTCTCCACGCTCGCCCTGTCACCAGGTCCAGGCGGGATGAGCCTCCTCCTCGCGCCGCTCGACCCCGCGTTTCCGCAGCTCGTCGACGTCTACGACCCGGCTCGGATGGCGGCGCTGGTCACCGACGCCGGGGTGGGAGGGTTCGAGGACGGACTGCGTGTCACTGGCCTTCGCTACCGTCCCGGGCAGCGTCACGTGGTGCTGGTCGAGAGCTCCGACCGGAAGCGCCGGCTGTTTGCCAAGTGCTACCACGACGACTCGGGGCGGCGGGCCGTGGAGGCGAGCCACACTGTGGCACGAGCGCTCTCGAGAGGCTCGGCGGCTGCGTGCACTGCCCGGGCAGCGGGGTACAGCCAGTCGCACCGCTTGGTCCTGTGGGCAGGCCAGGGTGGGGTGCCGCTGTCTCGTGTCGTCTGCGGTGAGGGCCCTTGGGCGCTCGATCGGCTGGCACACGTGCGCCGCGCCGGTGCCGCGCTCCGCGCGGTTCACGAGGGCGCGATGGGCCGGACGGGTGCTGTCCACGAGGCGCGATCGGACCCGGCGGCCGAGGCAGCCGCCACGCGACGAGCCGTGGAGCACGTGACGACCCTGGCTCCGCGTGCCGGCGCCCGGCTGGACGCACTGCTCGTCGACGCAGTCACCCGACTCGGCGACCTGCCCGACGAGGCGGGTCACCTCGTGCACGGCGACTACAAGGGCGACAACCTCCTCGTCGACGGTGACCGGCTCGTCCTGCTCGACTTCGACCGTGTCTCGGCCGGGGACCCTGCCCTCGACGTCGGGAAGCTGGTCGCCGATCTGCGCTGGTGGGGGCAAACGGCAGGGCACGCCCCGGAGGCTGTCGTGGACGCCCTCCTGGACGGGTACGGGCCGTGCCCGCGCGCGCGGGTCACCAGGGCGCTGCACTACGGCGTGATCTTCCAGCTGCGGGCCGTGGGACGACGGATCCCGCTGCACTCGCCCGGCTGGGCCGAGACGGTCGAGGCCTCCCTCGAGACCGCTCAGGAGACCGCGCGCCTGGCGACCCGGGAGACGGGGAGGGTGCCAGGGGGGAGGGCTCGATGACGACCACGTGGCCGACCGCGCCGACGGGATCGGTCTGGGCCGAGCTGGACCCGCTGATCGGCCTCGTCCAGCGCCTCGTCGAGACCGAGGGCAGGCCTGGGGGTGTGCACCAGATCCGTTGGGAGCCGGAGCAATCCACGAGAGTCGCGTTCGACCACCACCATGGCGACGTCCTCGTGTGCGAGGCGACGCAGGGCGCCGTGCAGCGCAGCGGCCTGCTCCAGGACCCGGCGCTGCGCGGTGCCGCCGCCGTGCTCGACCCGACGCAGGTCGTGCCGCGACTCGAGCACCTCTTGAGAAGGCCGATCCGTGGCTGTGTCGCGACCCCGGTCAGCTACCGGCCCGGATCCCACTGTGTCATCCGATGCGACGTCGCCCTGCCGACCACCCGGCGCACGGTGTACGTCAAGCTTCTCGCCGCCGGCTGCAACGACTACGCGGAGAGCCACCACGTGCTGGCAGCCGGCCGTGGCGCGAAGGATGCTGTCGTCCCGGCACTCGTGGGATGCTGGCCGGACCTCGGAGCCGTCATCACCGCCGGGGCGCGGGGGGCCAGCGCATCGGCGCTCCTGTCTGACGAGTACTCACCCGTTCGTGACCGGCTCCGTCTCGCCGCTGGACTCGGTCGCCTGCTGGCCGACATCCATCGGGCCGTCCCGGGAGCGCACGCCGCGGCGCGGGATCGCGGCGTCGCCGACGCCCTCGGCGAGGTCACGGCATACCTGCGGGCAGCATGGCATGCCGACCCGTCGACGGCGCTCTCGCTGGGTTGGGTGCTGGATCGTCTGGGTGACAGGGCGCCGGGCGAGACCGGGCTCGTGTTCAGCCACGGGTCGTTCCGAGCCGGTCAGGTCGTCGTGGACGACGACCGTCTCGCCGTGCTCGACCTCGACGGCGCCGGCTTGGCCGACCCGGCCCGAGACATCGGCAACGCGATGGCGTACCTCGAGTGGCAGAGAATCCGGGCTGGCAACCCCCGCGCGCCCGACCTGGGGGGCGCGCTGCTCCAGGGGTACGCCGACGCCGGTGGGCGGCCCGACCCCGACTCTGTCGACTGGTGGTGCGCCGCCGCCCTCCTGAAGATCGGAGGGCGCCGCTACCGCAGTCTCGACACGACCCACTGGGACGCCGTGCCATCCCTCGTCGCCACGGCCTCCGGGGTCCTGGATCGCCGCCGCGACCGGCGCAGGGCCCGGTCGCGGGTCAGCCGGGTACCCCGGCGGTCACTCGACCTGACCGACCCGCGCTCGATGACCGTGCTGCTGCGCGAGCAGCTGAGATCCGGTGGACTGGGCAGCGGACGCATCGTCTCGGCGGAGACGCTGCGGCTCGCCCCGGGGAGAAGGGTCGTCGTGCGCTACCGCGTCGCAGGAGGTTCGGACCGGCCGGTCGAGGTCATCGCCAAGGCGTACGCCGAGCCCGCCAGAGCCGTCCTGGCGCACGAGAACCTCGTGCTCTTCGACCGGCTGCGCGACCCCGCGGCCCGGTGCGGGACCCAGGCGCCCATCGGGGTGAACGTGAACCTCGGCATCGTGCTGTGCCGCTCGGCACCTGGGCAGGCCATGGCGCAGGACGGGGGAACACTCGCAGACGCCGACGTCGTGGAGGCGGCCGGGCACCTCGGCCGTTGGCTGCGGACGGTCCACGCGACCGGTACCGGCGCGAGCAGGCACCTGGACGTGAGTCGCGAGGTCGCCAACTGCGCCGTCTGGGCGGAGCGGATCGGCAGGGTCGATGCGAGGCTCCTCGCTCCCGCGCGCGAGCTGGCGGACCTGCTGGGGTCACGCGCAGCGACGCTCCCCGTGGTGGTCGACTCCCTCATCCACAAGGACCTCCACCTGGGCCACGTCATCGTCGGCGACGGCGGCCTTGCCACGGTCATCGACCTCGACGAGGCCCGGATGGGTGACCCCGCGTTGGACGTGGCCCACCTGTGTGCGTACGCCGAAGAGGCCAGGTCCGCGTCGGCCGAGCGGGCCGATCGGGCCGAGCGGGCCTTCCTCGACGCGTACGGCGACGTGCCGGGACCCGAAGCCGGGCGCCGCCTCGCCTTCTTCCGGGCCTACACCCTCCTCAAGATCACCCGGCAGGAGCTGGCCGGGCACGTGAACGACGACGTGGTGCGGGCAGGCCGGCGCCGTCTCGGTGAGGGAGTGGCATGGCTGCGCGTGTGATGTACCTGACGCGAAGCTGGCCACGGCTCTCGCAGACCTTCATCGTCAACGAGGTGCTCGCCCTCGAGCGCCTCGGAGTCGCCCTGGACATCTGGGCGATGGCGCCGTCAGGCGAGCAGGTGCGCCAACCGCAGGTGACGCAGGTGAAGGCGCCGGTGTCCTTCTCCACCTCCGTCGCCCCGCCGGAGGACCACGCCCTCGTCGCCGCTCTCGAGCCACAGCGGTATGCCGGCACGGCCCGGTTCGCACGCGACCACCCAGAGCTGTCGAGCGGCTACACGAACGCCACCGCTGCCCAGTGCTTCGAGGCGGCCGTCCAGCTCGCCGCGCGCRAGGCCCGCCTCGAGTCGGACGGCACACGCGTCGCGCACCTGCACGCCCACTTCGCCCACGACCCTGCGCTCGTCGCCCTGCTCGTCCACCTGCTCACCGGGATCTCCTACAGCGTCACCGCCCACGCCCGTGACCTCTACCAGATCCCGCGGTCCAGTCTCCGGGCCCGCGCCGAGGCGGCGTCCAGCGTGCTCACCTGCTGCCGCGCGAATGTGGAGTTCCTTGCCGCACAGCTCGATCCGGATGCCATGACGAAGGTGCGGGTGATCCACCACGGCATAGATCTTCACCAGTTCGTGCCCGGCGGCCGGCGCGAGGACGACGGGCTCGTCCGACTCGTCTCGGTGGGGCGACTCGTCGAGAAGAAGGGCTTTCCCGACCTCCTGCAGGCCTGCGCCCGGCTCGCCGGTGTCGGGCCCTTCCACCTCACCGTGTTCGGCGACGGCCCGATGCGCGGCGAGCTCGAGGCCGTACGACGTGCCCTCGGCCTCGACGACGTGGTGACGTTCGCGGGCGAGCGCGACAGCCCGGTCATCGTCGAGGCGATGCGGGGCGCCGACATCTTCGTGATCACCCCGTTCGTCACCGCGGACGGGGACCGCGACGGCGTGCCGAACGTCATCGTCGAGGCGCTCGGGTCGGGGCTCCCGGTCGTCTCCACCGACGTCGGGGGCGTCGCGGAGGCGGTCGCGCACGGCCACAACGGGCTGCTGGCACCGGCCCGTGAGGTCACCGTGGTGGCAGGCCACCTCGAGTGCCTGCTCCGCGACCCGTCCAGGCGGCGGATGATGGGGACGAGAGCACGCGAGACGGCCGAGCGGGCCTTCGACGTCGACCGTGCGGCCGAGCAGCTGATGCACGTCTTCGGTGTCGCGGAGGTGACCTCATGACCGGCGGGACTGCCGTGTGGACCGACCTCCAGCACGCCCTGCACGCCCAGCACGCTGCCGTGCTCGAGGCGCTGGAGCCCGCCCGCATGGGCCCCCTGCTGGCGGACGCCCTCGGCGAGGACGCCGGTACGCCCTGCATCGTCGCCGACGCCAAGTACGAGCCCGGCCGCCCCGCGACGGTGCTGTACCGGTTCGGACCGGGACTCGTGCACGGCACGGTGCCGCCGCCCGGTCAGGTCGCGCCCGGCAGACTCCTGCCCAACGGCATGGGGATCAGCAGGTTCCCGGTCGACCCGGGCCTGCCCACGCTTCCCGTCGTCCTCGACCCCCGCAGGCTCGGTGTCGCGCTCCGTCGCGAGCTGGACCGCGAGCTGGACCGCGAGCTGGACCGCGAGCTGGACCGCGAGCTGGACCGCGAGCTGGACCGCGAGCTGGACCGCGAGCTGGCGTCCGAGGTGGGGATCCCCGGCAGCTGGCAGGCCGAGGCCAGACTGGTGCGCTACCGCCCGGGACGCCGCGCCACCTTCCTCGTCGGGGTGCCCGCCGAGAGGTCCCGGACCACGACCCTCGTCGCGAAGGTGTACCACGACAACGACAAGGCGACGGCCGTGGCGGCCGAGGGGCGGGCGCTGCAGGCCCAGCACCTGCCGCCGCAGATCGTCCTGGCCCCCGTCCTGGCGCACCTGCGCGAGCTGGCGATCGTCGTCCAGGGTCACCTACCGGGCCGGGAGCTCGTCGTCGACCTCAGCGACCCCACCGTGGTGTCGAGCCGAGGGCCGGATGTCGCGCGTGCCGCRCAGGCCCTCGCGGCACTGCACGCCGGCACGGTGCCGAACGGCCGGCCTCGGCCGGTTGAGCGGGAGCTGCACCGTTTCACTGCCCGAGCCGCAGCCATCCGAAGCGTCGACCCGGCGAACGGCGAGCCCCTCCAAGCCCTGGCCCATGACCTCCTCGGTTGGCGACCGGCGCCGGGGCCGATCTCCCTCGTGCACGGCGACTGCAAGCCCAGCCAGTTCCTCGTCGACGAGGACCGGGTCGCCGTCCTCGACCTCGACCACTGCGGCATCGCCGAGCCTGCCTCCGACGTGGGCAACTTCGTGTCCTCCCTGCGGCAGGGCGCGATGCGCGCGGCAGAGGTCGGGGGGACCCGGGACGAAACCGCAACGCGCGCAGCGGAGGCGCTCGGCGAGTTGTTCGTGACGGCATACCTCGACTGCGCGCGGCCGCCGGCGCCCGAGGATCTCGACGAGAGGATCCGCTTCTACGTCGCCGTCTCGCTCCTGCGCAAGGCCTTGCGCGCCTGGGCGAGGTCGCCGCTGTCATCGCTGCCCGGCCAGTACGTGGCTGAGGCGCGGCGAGCTGCAGCCGACCGGCGGGGGGGTTCCAGTGGTCGCCGTTGACACGAGGGTCCCGACCCGGACGGAGCAGACGCGCCGTCGGCGGCCCCCACCTCGCCACGCGAAGCAGTCCGACACGGCGCGGGCCTTCTCCCTCATCCGGCAGTACCACGGCAGCAACCGGCCCTATGTGGTCGGCCTGCTCCTGCTCGTCTTGGAGGCCGTGACGGCGATCCTCGAGCCGTTCCCGATCGCGTACGCCCTCGACTTCGTGACGGGGCGTGTGCCGAGCCTGCGGGAGCGCGGGTTCCCCGCCTTCCTCACGAACGAACGCGTCGAGACCATCGTGCTCCTCGGCCTGGCCATCATTCTCATCGCAGCCGTCAACAAGGGCGCCGACTCGCTGTCCGAGGTCTTCCTGGCGCGCGGCGGTCGAGAGCTCGGCTACAACATCCGCGTCACGATGTACGACCGCCTCCAGAAGCTGTCGATGGCCTTCCACGACAAGCGTCGCACTGGCGACGTGCTGACCCGGGTGACCGGCGACGTGCTCGTCGTCGAGGAGTTCGTCGTCGCCTCGGTCAGCAACTTCGTGGCCAGCGCGCTCCTGCTCATCGGCTCGTTCGTGGCGCTGCTGATGCGCTCGTGGCAGGTGGCTCTCATTGCGGTCGTCGTCGTGCCGGTGCTGGCGCTGGTGGCCAACCACTTCTCGCTGCGCCTCAAGAGATTCTCCAAGGAACAGCGCGCAAAGGAGGGGGATCTCGCCTCGACGGCCCAGGAGATGCTCTCCTCGATCCGCCTCGTGCAGAGCTACGGCCGCGGTCACGTCGACCTGCAGAACTTCTCCCAGCAGAGCGACCAGAGCATGCGCGCCTCACTGAGGATCGCCACGGTGCAGGCCCAGTTCAGCTTCGCCATCGCGGTGTTCGAGGGCGTGACGATCGCCGGCGTCGTGTGGCTCAGCTTCTGGCTGGTCGAGAACCACATGATCACCCCGGGCACCCTCGTGCTGTTCGTGCTCCTCATCCAGAACATGTTCAAGCCGTCCCGCAAGATCGTCAGCGAGTGGTACCAGGTCGGCAAGCTCATCGCCAGCACCGAGCGCATCGCCGAGCTGCTCGAGCGACGCCCCACCGTCGAGGACACTCCCTCGTCGAGGCAGGCGCCGAGACTCGGGGGCCGGCTGAGCTTCACCGACGTGACCTTCAGCTACTGGTCAGAGCACGGGAGCCCCGAGCACCACAGCGGTGACGAGCCGCGCACGGTGCTGCACGACCTCAGCTTCAGCGCCGAGCCGGGTGAGGTCGTCGCCCTCATCGGACCGAGCGGCGCGGGCAAGAGCACGATCGCCCAGCTGGTGCCGCGCCTCTACGACCCCGACTCCGGCGTCGTGGCCATCGACGGGACGGACGTCCGAGAGTTCACCCTGACCTCCCTGCGCAGCCAGGTCAGCCTCGTGCTGCAGGAGACCTTGCTGCTCACCGGGACGGTCGCCGAGAACATCGCCTACGGGATCGACGAGCCGGACCCCGGACGGATCGAGCGGGCCGCCCGGCTGGCCCAGGCGCACGACTTCATCGAACAGCTGCCCCTCGGCTACCAGACGGTCCTCGGCGAGCGGGCCTCGACGTTGTCAGGCGGTCAGCGTCAGCGGCTCGCGATCGCGCGCGCATTCATCCGGGACGCGCCGGTGCTCGTGCTCGACGAGCCGACCACAGGCCTGGACCCGGAGGCGTCGGCCCAGGTCATCGAGGCCCTCCGCACCCTCATCGAGGGGACGACGACGATCATCATCTCGCACGACGTCGACCTCGTCCGGTGCGCCGACCGCATTCTCGTCCTGGACGCCGGCCGCATCGTGCAGGAAGGCAGCCCGCAGGTGCTGGCGAACAGCCCCGGGACTTTCGCCGACCTTTTCGGCGAGCTGTCGTCGGTCGGCAGACCCGATCACGTCGACGGGCCTTCACGGGCGCCGCGGGACCAGGGCCACACGTGAGGACCGACACGCCCGCCGAGTCCGAGCCCCGAGCGCTGCTGGCCTGGGCGACCGACCCGTCCCTCGGGGAGCGGCTCGCGCATGAGTGGGTCGGTGCGCACCGTCCGGGCCGCCGGGTGGCGCGGACCCGCACCCACTCCACGCTCTACCGGGGACCCGGTGACCTGTCCACGAGGCTCGACATCCGGCTCGATGGAGACGGGCCCGAACCCGAGATCACCCTGCTCGTCCGCGACCGCTCCGGTGAGGTGTCGGCCACGGAGCTCCCCGACGACCCGTTCCTGCCGACTCTCGCGGAGGTGCTCGGCGGTGGGACCGTCGAGCGGCTCCTGCGCGGCACGGGGCTCGAATCCTGTGTCGGGACAGGGGTGCCCAGCGCCCGCGCGGTGGTCGTGCACCACCCACGGGAGGGAGCGTGCGTGCTGCGGCTGCACGCGGGCGAGGCGGAGGCCTATGCGAAGGTCTACCCGCGCGAGGAGGACGCCACCGCCGCGGCCGAGGCGCTGTATGCCGTCGGGACCGGGCAGGTGGGCGTGCGCGGCGACGAGGTGGTGCGGCTTCCCAGGCTGCTCACGGTGAGCGCAGCGCTGAGGACGACCGTCCTCGAGTCACTCAGGCCGACCGGTTCTCCGGAGGAGGTCGCGCGAGAGCCCCTGGGCTTGGAGGAAACGGCCCGAGCCCTCCGGGCCTTTCACGCGCACGTCCCCACGGGCCGGCTCGCCCGTGTGCCAGCGAGCGAGCACGTCGCCCGGGTCCGCCGCGAGCAGGAGCTGGTCGCGACCGCGTGGCCCGATGTGGCGGAGCGGGTCGACGCGGCCGTCCGCGCCGCAGCCTCCGTGCTCGAGGCCTTCGAGCCTCTTGGTCCCGGGCCGGTCCTGTGCCACGGGGACTTCACGCCGGGCCAGCTCGTCAGGGTGCGCGGGGGCCTCGGCCTCCTGGACCTCGACACCATCGCGATCGGTGACCCGGCTTCCGACCTCGGCCGGTTCCTCGCCTACGAGATCGTGCGCGCCCAGCGCTTCACGCGCCGCCCGGCGCGGGTGGCTGCCGTCCGGGCGGCTTTCCTCACGGCATACGGGGCACCCTCACGTGACGCCGACCCGTCGGGGCTGCCGGCCCGGGTGTGGGCGTACCAGCGGCTCAACCTGGCGCTCATCGCACTCCGGGCCACCCGTCGGCTCAAGGGCGCCCGGTCCGGGCTCGCCCTCACCCTGCTGGACATCAGCGACCCGATCCCAGGGAGCCTCCGATGAGCACCACCACGCGCGACCCGGCCATCGAGGCCCTCGGACCGTTCGCCGAGCTCCCCGACTGGCTCGCGGCGCCCATGCGGCCCGGTCGGCTCGAGACGTCGTTGCGCGAGCACGTGCCCGAGCTGCGCGACGGCCGGCTGACGCTGCTCGAGTGCCGGGCCGACCGCCTGCGCGCCAAGGACGCGCGCTGGCTCGCGCGCTGTCGCGTCACGGTCAGCCCGCCCGCTCGGGCAGGCGGGGCTGAGGCCGAGCCGGTCGAGGTCGTCC
>NZ_JBFULD010000134.1:0-10480 GCF_056400505.1 Terrabacter sp. P5_B1 | reverse complement strand
GCGTTCATCCTGCGCGCCGCGGAACACTTCGCCGGCCACGGCATCACCCAGATCGAACGAGTCATCACCGACAACCACTTCAGCTACCGCCGCAGCACCGACGTCAAGAACGCGATGACCGTGCTCGGGGCCACGCACAAGTTCATCAAGCCGCACTGCCCGTGGCAGAACGGCAAGGTGGAACGGTTCAACCGAACCCTGGCCACCGAGTGGGCCTACCGGCAAGTCTTCACCAGCAACGCCGAGCGATCCGCAGCCCTTGCCCCCTGGCTCCAGGAGTACAACACTCGACGACGCCACACCGCGCTCAAGGGACTCCCACCCGTCAGCCGTCTGTCACCAACGTCATGACCGAGTACACCTAGGCCCTCGACGACCCACGACAGTGCTGCGTGGTGCGCAGCACTGTCGTGGGCTTCCGCCGGACACGGCACGAGGCCGCGCGGTCAGCGGGTCAGCGGGGTCAGCGGGTCCAGCGGTAGCCGGTGGGGTCGCCCTCGCCGAGGTCGACGATCGCGGCGACCGGGCCACCGCCGTCGGGGCCCTGGTGGGCGGCCGACACCGACACGAAGACGGCCGGGTCGCCCGTCACCGACGCCGTGACGCCGCCGACGGCCGACTTGATCTGGCGGTGCCAGTGCACGTCGGAGTCGTCGAGCATCGCGTTGCGGCGGCCGTGCACGGTGCCGTCCTGGCTCACCTCGCACTTGAGGAAGACGTTGACGAGCCGGCCCTGCAGGTCGCTGGTGTGCGGGCGCTCCGGCAGGTCGAGCCCGGCGTCCTTGATCGCACCCCACACGCCGTCGGCGTCGAGCGCGTCCTGCATCACCGAGTGACCGATGCGGTAGCGGCCGCCGATGCCCTTCGTGTTGCCGACGACGACGACCTGCGCCTGGTCGAGCTCCACACCCGAGCTGCACGAGGCGACCGACGAGAAGAGCGACCGGTTGTGCATGATGTCGGCGTCGGTCGGCATCTCGATCTCGCCCAGGGCCACGGCGATGCCGAGGCCGGTCGTGCCGTTGGAGAGGTCCATCGACTCGTGGGTGTGCTCGGTCCAGACCTCGTGGCCGCGGGACTTCGCGTCGCGGATCGTGTGGATCGTCAGCAGCGGCGTCTTGGTCTGGACGTAGTGCACGTCGGCCGGGTCGGTGATGCCGGCGCGCTCCATGGCGACCTTGACGGCGTCGGCGACCTTCTGGACCATCGCGACGTAGCCGATCTCCTCGGGCTTGATCGGCTCGCTCATCGCGAATCCGACCGTGAGCCGGGGCTCGTCGGACTGCTCGGCCTTGTCGGCCGGGACCGTCGCGAAGATCGTCGCGTGCGGGCTGATGATGCCGTCGGTGCCGCCGGACCACACGATCGGGACCTGCTTGACCTGGTCGGCCGGTGCGCCCTTCTCGACGAGGACCTCGCGGAAGGCGCGGTCGGCGATGATGCGCGTGTAGTCGTTGACGCCGCCGTTGCCCTCGGTCTTGCCGATGATGGCGATGACGCGGCTCGCCTCCATGACGCCGTCGTCGATGAGCTTCGCGAGCTCCGACGCGTCCGCGACCGAGTGGATGGGGACCTTGCGCACCTCAATGGCTTCGGGCACGTGAATCACCTTTCTCTTTCAGGGTTTTCGATGACGGTCCCGACGTGGCCGTCGATGGCCGGGGCGAGCTGGTCGAGTGCCGTGATGATCGAGCGCGAACCACCCGAGCGGACGAAGCGCAGGGCGGCCTCGACCTTCGGGCCCATCGAGCCCGACGCGAAGTGGCCGGCGGCGGCATACGCCTCCATCTCGCCGAGCGTGACCCGGCCGATGTCGTGGGCGTCGGGCGTGCCCCAGCCGGCGACGGCATGGGCGACGTCGGTCGCGATGACGAGCGCGTCGGCGTGGACGGCGCGGGCGAGCAGGGCGGCCGTGAGGTCCTTGTCGATGACGGCCTCGACGCCGTGGATGGCGCCGTCACTGCCGCGGACGACCGGGATGCCCCCACCCCCGGCCGTGACGACGACGTAACCGGCCGCGAGGAGCGTGTGGAGCGTGTGCGTCTCGAGGACCTCGACGGGCTCGGGGGAGGCGACGACGCGACGCCAGCCCTTCTCGCCGCGGTCCTCCCAGCGCTCGCCGTGGTCGATGAGGGTCTGGGCCTGCTCACGGGGCAGGAAGCGTCCGATCGGCTTCGTCGGGTGGGTGAAGCCGGGGTCGTCGGCGTCGACGAGGGTGCGCGTGACGATCGCGGCGACCGGTCGCTCGACGTGACGGGCGGCGAGCGCGCCCTCGAGGGTGTCGAGCAGCGTGAAGCCGATCGTCCCCTGCGTCTGGGCGCCGCACCAGTCGAGCGGGACCGGCGGCACGACGTGCGCGGCCAGCTCGTTCTTGACGAGGAGGTTGCCGACCTGGGGCCCGTTGCCGTGCGTGATGACGACCTCGTGGCCGGCGGCGACGAGCTCGGCGAGGTGGTGGCTCGCGACGGCGATGGCGTCGAGCTGGGCCTGCGGTGTCGCGCTGCCGTCGGGCCCGGTCATGGCGTTGCCGCCCAGCGCCACGAGCACCCTCACGGCGCGTCCTTGCTTCTCGGGGCGGTCGTCATGGCGTGAGCCTAGGGAGCGCGGCGGAGCGGGCGCGTTGGCACCTCCTGCCCAAGGCGACCCCTGACATTGGCAGATGTATGCCGTCGGGCCGGGGTCAGCGGCCTGCTGCACCGGCGTCGGGGCCGGGTCACTCGATCTCGCCGTCCACCGTTTCGGTCCGACGGGTAGGGGGAGATAATGTCTGCAGGCGCCGTCCGGCGCGCTTCGGTCGAGCTGAGAGGTGGGCACACGTGGGAGTCGGAGTCCTGCTCGCCGTCGTGGGGGCCATCCTGGCCTTCGCGGTCCGGGCCAACACGCCCGCCATCAGCCTGCCCACGGTCGGCGTCATCCTCATGCTGGCCGGCGGGGTGCTGATCTGGCACGGGATCAAGGGTTCGCAGCACAAGCGCGTCATCACCCGCGAGGAGCGCCCCAACGGCTCGGACTCGCCGACCAACACGGTGCGTCAGACCATCGAGGAGTTCGACATCGACTGAGGCGGCCACCGCCTCTGCTCGACGTCAGGTGCGGGCCAGTACCTCTGCCCACGTCCGAGGCTCGCGCCCGAGCAGGCGGCGCAGCGTCGAGGGATCGCCGACGAGGCCACCCCGGTCGTAGGACGCGAACATCGCCAGCAGGTCGTTGCGGCCCTGTGCCGACAGGGACGCCCCCGGTCCGGCGACCCACTCGGCGAGCTCGACGCGGACGGCCTGGACGGGCCGGCCGAGCACGTCCGCCGCGACGCGCGCCAGGTCTCGGACCGAGAGCACCTCGGGCCCGGCGAGGTCGTACGTCAGGCCCTCGTGCCCAGGGCGGGTCAGCACCGTGGCCGCGACCTCCGCCACGTCGGCGAGGTCGACGTTCGTGAAGGGTGCTTCGAGCGAGTACGGCACGGTGAGCTGCCCGGTGACCGCCGCGTCGACGAGGTTCTGGTGGTATGCGGCGGGGCGCAGCACCGTGACCCCGGGCAGGTGGGCGCGGATGACCTTCTCGGCCTCCGCCTTGCGGAGATGGTGCGGCATCGAGTCGTCGTCCGGGTGCAGCACCGAGTGGAAGACGAAGCGGGACAGGCCTGCTCGCTCAGCTGCGACGGCGACGCGCTCGGCGATCCCCACCTCGTCCGGGTGCACGTTGGGCGCCAGGTGGTAGACGCCGTCCACGCCGGCGAGGGCCTGGTCGAGCCCAGCCCCTGTCTCGAGGTCAACGACCGAGATCGACCGGGCCCCAGCGGCATACGCTCTCTTCCCGGCCTCGGTGGAGCGCACCGCAGCGCGCACGTCGACGTCGCGCGAGGCAAGCGCGCGCGTGACGGCGCGACCGGTCTTGCCGGTCGCGCCGATCACGAGGACTGTCGTCACGATCAGACCCAGTCGACATCTGCTGCAGTCCGTCCCGCCGCGAGCGTCGCGTAGCCGGGCCCCCGGTCGAAGAAGGGCTGCTCGGCGGCCCGGTCCGTACGGAGCTGGTCCCGCAAGACGTCCGACGCGTCGGTGTCGATGACGGGGCTGTCGAGGTCACCGCTGGCGACGACGCCGTAGTCGCGGCGCGCGCCGTCGAAGGAGACCTTGCCCCAGCGCAGGTCGCGCTCGATCTCGTCGTAGGGCCGGTCGAGCGGGTCTCCCCAGCCGCCGCCCCCGGTGGTGCGGATGCGGATGACCTGCCCGGCCTTGACGACCTCGGCGTCGGCGAGGGCGTCGACGGTGCGCTCCTCGGGTCCGCCGACGTCGACTGCCACCTCGAAGGGGCGACCGGCCTTGCCGCCCTTGACGCCCCAGCAGGCGAGGATCGAGCGGTCGGCGATGGACATGAAGTGGGCGTCCTTGAGCATCCGGATGTGCTTCTCGTAGCCGAGGCCGCCGCGGTAGCGACCGGCGCCACCCGAGTCGACGGCGAGACCGAGGCGCTCGACGATGAAGGGGAACCGGCTCTCGGTGAACTCCGTGGGCAGGTTGCGGCTGTCGGGCACGACGTGGATCGTGTCCTCGCCGTCGGCGTAGTAGCGACCCCCGGAGCCGCCACCGAGCACCTCGCGCATGAGGTAGTCGTTGCCGTCGCGGTCCTTGCCGTAGACGCCGGTGTAGCGGATCGTCTCCTGGTCGGCGGGCATCTTGCCGTCGACGGCCTTGGCGACGACGCCAGCGAGCACGCCGAGGAGGCGCAGGATGACGAAGGTGCGCGCGTTGGTCGGCGCCGGGTAGATCGGCGTCAGCAGCGTGCCCTTCTCGGGGAACTTCATCTCGATGAGCGGCACAATGCCCTCGTTGACGTCGAGCTCGGCCATCCGCTCGGGGGTGTCGGCGAGGTTGCGCAGGATCGGCGCGAGCCACTTCTTGAGGAAGTTGCCGCCGACGTAGTCGCCGCAGTGGTTGATCGGGCCCTTGGCCTGCGGCGCGGTGCCGGTGAAGTCGATGACGAGCTTCGGGCCGCCGTCGCCGGGGCCGGGGCCGCCGGTCGAGACCTTCGTCAGGGTGATCCGCTGCGTGTGCAGCTTGGGCTCGTCGACGCCGTCGTGCTCGGCGTAGTCCTCCCAGACGTACGTGCCGTCCGGGATCTTGCTGAGGATCTCGCGGCGGTAGGTCTCCGTCGTCTTGTCGAGGATCGCGTCGAACGCCGCCTCGATGGTGTCGCGGCCGTAGCGCTCGAAGAGCTCGGACAGGCGACGCGCGCCCATGAGGCAGGCCGAGCACTCGGCGTCGAGGTCCGCAGCGAGGCTGTCAGGCATCCGGCTGTTGCGCGTCATGATGCGCAGCGCCGCCTGGTTGGGAACTCCCTTGTCCCACAGCTTGATCGGCGGGACGGAGAGGCCCTCCTCGAAGACCGTCTGTGCGTTGCTCGGCATCGAACCGGGGACGGCGCCACCGATGTCGTCGTGGTGGCCGAACGCCTGGACGAAGGCCACGACCTCGCCACCGGAGAAGACCGGCACGGTGACGCAGAGGTCGGGGAGGTGGCCGATGCCGCCCTCCGACTCGTAGACGTCGTTGTGGAAGAAGACGTCGCCCTCGCTCATCTCGGCGAGCGGGAAGTCGCGGGCGATGGGGTGCACGAGGGCGCTGTAGGACCGGCCCGTCAGCTTGCGCAGCTGCCGGTCGTGGATGCCGGCGCGGAAGTCGTGCGCGTCACGGATCATGGGGGAGCGCGACGTGCGGGCGATGGCCGTCTCGACCTCCATCTCGACGCTCGCGAGGGTGCCCTCGACGATCTCGACGAGGATCGGGTCGACGGTCGTCCCCTCCGGCGTCAGCCGGTTGCCGTGCTCGTAGGCCGTGGGCAGCCCCGCAGGGTTGCGTATGCCGTCCGGCGCGGTCGCGTGGGCCACGCCGGCGCCGGCGCCCGCGGCGTCAGCAGGAGCGAGGCGGGTGCTGGCGGTCTGGCAGGAGAAGCACATGTCAGGCCTCCGAGGTGGTCTGGGCGGCAGGGGTCTTGGTGATCACGAGGTTGCCGAGGCTGTCGACGCGGACGACGAAACCCGGGTGGACCGGGACCGTCGAGCCGAACTCCTCGATGATCGCCGGGCCCTCGATCGTGTCGCCGGCGAGCAGGTCGGCCCGCCACCAGACGTCGGTGTCGACGTAGCCGGCATCCGCGTCGAAGCACACCGGCCGGACCGAGCGGTGGGCCCGCTCGCGCACCTCGGCGGCGCCCTCGGCCCCGGCGAGGTCGCGCAGCTCGGGACGCGTGATCGGCCCGACGCCGGTGACGCGGAGGTTGACCCACTCGACCTGCTGCGTCGGGTCGTTCCGGAAGTCGTAGCCGTAGAGGGCGCGGTGCTCGTCGTGGAAGCGCGAGGCGACGCCCGCGGCATACGCCTCGTCGACGTCACCCTCGGGGGCGGCGACGCGGACCTCGTAGGCCTGGCCGAAGTAGCGCAGGTCGACCGTGCGCGTGTAGCGGTGGCTCTCGCGCGGGAAGCCCTCGGCGTCAAGGGCGCTCGCCGCCTTGGCGGTGAGGTCGTCGAACGTCCTCTGCACTGCGGCGTGGTCGAGCGAGTGGTGCCGGGCGACGGAGGTCTGGACGTAGTCGTTCTTGACGTCGACGGTGAGCAGGCCGAAGGCCGAGACGTTGCCCGGGTTCTGCGGGACGACGACCCCCGCGAGGCCGAGGATGTCGACGAGGCGGCAGGCGAGGAGGGAGCCCGAGCCGCCGAAGGTCGCGAGCATGAAGTCGCGCACGTCGAGACCGCGCTTGACCGAGACCTGGCGCAGGGCGTTGGCCTGGTTCCACGCGGAGATCTCGAGGATGCCGGTCGCGCAGCGCTCGAAGTCGAGCTCGAGCCTGCCGGCGAGCTCGGTGATGCCCGCCCGCGCCGCGTCGACGTCGAGGGGGATCTCGCCGCCGAGCAGGTGCGGGGGGATGCGGCCGAGCGTCACGTGCGCGTCGGTGATGGTCGGCTCGGTGCCGCCCTTGGCGTAGCAGAGCGGGCCGGGGTCGGCGCCGGCGGACTGCGGGCCGACCTTGAGCGAGCCCTCGGGGGAGATCCACGCGATCGAGCCGCCGCCGGCGCCCACCGTGACGACGTCGATCATCGGGATCTTGCTCGGATAGGCACCGACCGTGCCCTCCGTCGTCAGGGTCGGCTCGCCGGCGAGGACGACCGAGACGTCGGTCGAGGTCCCCCCGCCGTCGCAGGTCAGGACCTTGTCGAAGCCGGCGCGGCAGGCGATGAGGCCGGCCCCGAGCGCTCCGGCGGCCGGGCCGGAGAGCACCGTCGTGATCGGCTGCTTGACGACCTCGTCGGCCGACAGCACGCCGCCATTGCTCTTCATGACGTAGAAGGGAATCGGCGCCCCACCGGTGAACTCGTCGAGCCGGTGGTGGATGTTCGCGACGTACCGGGACACGTTGGGCTTGACCGCGGCGTCGACGAGGGTCGTCATGGAGCGCTCGTACTCGCGGTACTCGCGCAGCACCTCCGAGCTGATCGAGACGACCGCGTCGGGGTGCTCGCGGCGCAGCACCTCGCGCATCGCGAGCTCGTGGCTGTCGTCGGCGTAGGAGTGCAGGAAGCAGACGCCGATCGTCGTGATGCCGCGGTCCTTGAACCAGCGGGCCACCGCGACGGCGCGCTCCTCGTCGAACGGGCGGATCTCGTTGCCCTCGAAGTCGAACCGACCGCCGACGGTCTTGACGTGGTCGGCCGGGACGATCCGCGCGGGCTTGACCCAGAAGTAGGAGTTGCCGTAGCCGTCGGGGACGGCCTGGCGGGCGATCTCGAGGATGAACTCGTAGCCCTCGGTCGTGACGAAGCCCAGGGCCTCGACCTTGCCCTCGAGCAGCTTGTTCGTCGCGACGGYCGTGCCGTGCGAGACGGCGCTGATGTCGTCGCCGCTCGCGCCCATGAGGTCGAGCACCTTGCGGACGCCCGCGAGGAAGCCGTTGGCGGGGTTGCTCGGCGTCGAGGGGGTCTTCGTCGTGACGAGCTCGCCCGACTCCTCGTCGAGCGCGACGACGTCCGTGAACGTGCCACCGGTGTCGATGCCGATGCGGATCCGGCGAGCGGAGGAGGTGCCTGCTGTCATGGTGAGGATTCAACCGGTGCGAGCGGTCCGCGGGCGTTGGCACATCGTGCCAAGACCAGCCGGGTTCTGGGCCAATCCTCGCCAGATCTCCCGGACGTCCCGACACGGTGTCGAGGGCGCGTCATCGGCTCCGTCCCCCGGGTGAGCGTGCCACGCTGGCACGACGTGACGAAGGAGAGCGACATGGCGCAGTACCTCATCGGCGTGGACTTCCAGGCCGGCGACGACCCGGCCCCGATGTCCGACTGGACCCCGGAGGAGGTCCAGGCCCACCTCGACTACTACGGCGTGCTCATCGGCGAGCTCGAGGCCAACGGGGAGCTCGTCTCGTCGACGATCCTCACGGGCCCCGACCTCGCCAAGATCGTCCGGTCCGACGGGGTGGCGCCGGTCGTCACCGACGGACCGTTCCAGGAGTTCAAGGAGTGGCTGGCCGGCTTCCAGGTCGTCGAGGTCGACTCCGAGGAGCGCGCCCTCGAGATCGCCTCGCGGATGTCGGCCGTCCCGGGCCGCGGGGGTCGCCCGACGCGCCAGCCGATCCACGTGCGGCAGGTCATGGAGCAGGCGCCCTCGAACACCGACGAGATGGACGCCTTCCTGCGCACGACAGGCGCCTCGCACTGAGCCCTCCGACGGCCGTCGACGACCTGCTSCGCACGCTCGCGCCGCAGGTCGTCGGCATCGTCAGTCGCCGCTTCGGTGACTTCGACTCCGCGGAGGACGCCGTCCAGGAGGCGCTGCTCGCCGCGTCGCGGCACTGGCCCGTCGACGGGGTCCCCGACGAGCCGCGCGCCTGGCTCGTCACCGCTGCCTCCCGGCGCCTCGTCGACCTGTGGCGCAGCGACGCGGCCCGGCGGGAGCGGGAGGCGCGCGTCATCGCGTGGGAGGTGCCGGCACACGACCCCGTCGACCACGACGACAGCCTCACGGTGCTCCTGCTGTGCTGCCACCCGGCGCTCAGCCCGGCGTCGGCGATCGCGCTGACGCTCCGTGCGGTGGGCGGCCTCACGACGGCCGAGATCGCGCACGCGTTCCTCGTGCCCGAGCCGACGATGGCGCAGCGGATCAGCCGCGCCAAGGCGACGATCCGAGCCTCCGGAGAGGGCTTTCGTATGCCGTCCGCTGACGACCGTGACGCCCGCCTCCGTTCCGTGCTGCACGTCCTCTACCTCCTCTTCAACGAGGGCTATGCGAGCACCCACGGTGAATCGGTGCAGCGGATCGAGCTGTCCCGCGAGGCGATTCGCCTGGTTCGGCTGCTCGTGGCCAGCGTGCCCCAGCACCCGGAGGCTCTCGGTCTGCTCGCCCTCATGCTGCTGCTCGAGGCGCGGGCCCCGGCGCGCAGCGACGGCTCGGGGGCGCTCGTCCCGCTTCCCGAGCAGGACCGCTCGCGGTGGGACCGCTCCCTCGTGACCGAGGGGCTCGAGCTGCTCCGTCAGGCCCTGGCGTTCGAGGCGGTGGGGGAGTACCAGCTGCAGGCCGCCATCGCCGCGGTGCACGATCGGGCGGCCACCGCGGCCGACACGGACTGGGCCGAGATCCTGACGCTCTACGGGATCCTCGAGGAGGTCACCGGCAACCCGGTCGTGACGCTCAACCGCGCGGTGGCGGTGGCGATGGCCCACGGCCCGCGGGCCGCGCTGGAGGTAGTCGACGCGGTCGAGGACCGRCTCGGCACGACGCACCGATGGCTCGCCGTGCGCGGCCAGCTCCTCGAGATGGCGGGCGAGACCGTCGCGGCCGCGGCCACGCTCGACCGGGCAGCGGCGACCGCGACGAACGAGGCCGAGCGGCGCCACCTCGCGGCGCGTGCGGCGCGCCTGCGGTCCCCGGGAGTCACCCGCGGAGGATGAGGCGCGGCCACCCCGGGGGTCCCACGATCGAGATGTCCCCGTCGTTCGTCGTCAGGAGGAGCCATCGTGCTCATCGGCCTCCCGAAGGAGCCGGACTCCGCCCGGGTCCCGCCCCTGGCTGTGGCGGGGGAGCGCGGGCCGGAGTGGACGGCGGTCGACGTGGCCGACGTCGCGCTGGGCCTGGCCGTCGTGGCGCTCGAGGGGTCGCGCCGCGTCACCGCGAGGGCGGGCTTCGTCGTCCGGCCGCTGTCGGCCCTTGCCTCGGAGGGGGTCGCCCTCGGGCGCCGGCTGCGTTGGCGCCCGCGGGTCGTCGATGTCGTCGAGCGGGGCGCGCGGCAGCGCCGCGTCGCCGCGCGCCACGCATACGGCGTAGGGCAGCGCGTGGCTCCCCGGCTCGTGGACGGGCTGCTCGGCCTCGTCGACCTCACAGAGGTCGTGCCCGAGCACGTCGACCTCGATGCCATCGTCGCCGGCGTCGACGTCGACGCCGTGGTGGCGCGGGTGGACCTGGAGCGGATCATCGACCGCATCGACGTGGACGGC
>NZ_JBFULD010000133.1:0-10588 GCF_056400505.1 Terrabacter sp. P5_B1 | reverse complement strand
AGGGACCACTGGGCCCCGGACGGGGTGTCGGTGATCTCGATGCCGACGGCCGTCAGGGTGTCGCGGATCTGGTCGGCTCGCTCGAAGTCGCGCTCCTGGCGCGCGACCTGACGCGCGTCGAGCTGGGCCCGCACGAGCGCCTCGAGCGCGAGCTCGGCGGCAGCGTCCTCACGACTGCCGCCCGAGCCCCAGTGGGTCGCTAGCGGGTTGACGCCGAGCACGTCCGTCATGGCGACGACGGCGCCGGCGGCCTCGAGGGCCGCCTCGTCGTCGTCCTCGTCGAGCGCGCTGTTGCCGGCCCGCACCGTGTCGTGCACGACGGCGAGCGCGCCGCTGACGCCGAGGTCGTCGTCCATCGACGCGACGAACGCTGCCGGCAGGTCGGCCGCGGCCACCGGCTCGATCGCGCCGCGGCGGGCCGCCCGCTCGAGGAAGCCCTCGATGCGCTCGACCGCACCGGCGGCCTCGTCGAGGGAACCCGGGTGGTACTCGATCGTCGACCGGTAGTGCGCGGCCGTGAGGTAGTAGCGCAGCACGATCGGGCGAGTCACCTCGAGGAGGTGGCCCACCTCGAGGGCGTTGCCGAGGGACTTGCCCATCTTCTGGCCCTTGACCGTGACCCAGGCGTTGTGGAGCCAGTACCGGGCGAAGCCGAGGCCGGCCGCGCGCGACTGCGCCTGCTCGTTCTCGTGGTGCGGGAAGCGCAGGTCGATGCCGCCGCCGTGGATGTCGAACTCGTCGCCGAGCCAGCGACGCGCCATCGCCGAGCACTCGAGGTGCCAGCCCGGGCGACCCGAGCCGAACGGCGTCGGCCACGAGGCGCTCTCGGGCTCGTCGGCCTTGCGGCCCTTCCACAGGGCGAAGTCACGGGGGTCCCGCTTGCCGCGGGGGTCGGCGTCGTCGGCGTTCGCCATGTCGTCGAGCGACTGGCCGGTGAGCGAGCCGTACTCCGGCCACGACCGCACGTCGAAGTACACGTCGCCGCTGCCGTCGGGGGCGGCATACGCGTGCCCCTTCTCGACGAGCGTCTCCATGAGCGACACCATGTCGGGCACGTGCCCGGTGGCGCGGGGCTCGTAGGTCGCCGGCTCGACCCCCAGCGCGTCGAGCGCCTGGGACGTGAGGCGCTCGTTGCGGTAGGTCAGGGCGAACCACGGCTCACCCGCCTCGGCGGCCTTGCGCAGCACCTTGTCGTCGATGTCGGTGACGTTGCGCACGAGCGTGACGTCGTAGCCATGGCCGGTCTCGAGCCAGCGGCGCAGCACGTCGAACGCGACGGCGAAGCGGATGTGGCCGATGTGCGGCGCACCCTGCGTCGTGAGGCCACAGATGTACATGCCGACCTTGCCCGTCTCGCGCGGCGTGAAGTCGCGCAGCTCCCGGGTTGCGGTGTCGAACAGTCGTAGGCTCACCCGCCGAAGTCTATCGGCGGAGCGCATGCTGCCCGACCAGCGCCGAACGCCCGCCCGCGGGGTCACGTTGCTCAGCGGGCTCAGTGGGCTCAGCGGGCTCAGCGGGCTCAGTGGGCTCAGGGGGCTCAGTGACCGCGGCGGACCCACTCCTCCACGTCGTCCTTCTCGCCGCCGATGGTGGTGGAGTCGCCGTGGCCGGTGAGGACGACCGTCTCGGGCGGCAGCGACAGCAGCTGCTCCCGGATCGACTCCACGATGGTCGGGAAGTCGGAGTACGACCGGCCGGTCGCCCCCGGCCCGCCCCGGAAGAGGGTGTCGCCGGTGAAGACGGCACCGAGGTCGGCGGCGTAGAAGCAGCAGGCACCCGGCGCGTGGCCCGGCGTGTGCAGCACCGTGAGCTCGACGTCGCCGACCGGCACGACGTCACCGTCCACGAGATCGCGCGTCGGTGCGAGGTCGGGGTGCGTCTGGTCCCACAGCACCCGGTCGTCGGGGTGCAGTGCCACCACCGCCTCCGGATGGGCCTCGAGCAGCTCGGGCACGACGGTGACGTGGTCGTCGTGCGCGTGCGTCAGCAGCACGTGGGTCAGGCGCCGGTCGCCGATGAGCTCGAGGATCGGGGCCGCGTCGTGCKGGGCGTCGATGACGACGCACTCAGTGTCGTCACCCACCACCCAGACGTTGTTCTCGACCTCCCACGTGCCGCCGTCCAGGCTGAAGGTGCCCTCGGTCGTCGTGTGGTCGACGCGGACGGCGCCCGGGGACGTCGGGGTGTCGCCCGCGTGGCCGGCCTCGGCGCCGCTCACAGCTCGACCACCGAGCGCAGCACCGTGCCGGCGTGCATCTTCTCGAACGCCGCCTCGATGTCGCCGAGGCCGATGCGCTCGCTGACGAAGGCGTCGAGGTCGAAGCGGCCCTGCTTGTAGAGCTCGACGAGCATCGGGAAGTCGCGGCTCGGGAGGCAGTCGCCGTACCAGCTCGACTTCAGTGCGCCGCCCCGGCCGAAGATGTCGATCATCGGCAGCGTCACCTGCTGGTCGGGCGTGGGGACGCCGACGAGGACGACGGTCCCGGCGAGGTCGCGGGCATAGAACGCCTGCTCGTACGTCTCCGGCCGACCCACGGCCTCGACGACGACGTCGGCGCCGTTGCCGCCGGTCAGACCGCGGATCGCCTCGACCGCGTCGGTGTTCGAGCTGTTGACGGTGTGCGTCGCGCCGAAGTGCTTCGCCTGCTCGAGCTTGGCGTCGCTGACGTCGACGGCGATGATCGTCGTCGCACCGGCCACCTTGGCGCCGGCGATCGCGGCATTRCCGACGCCGCCGCAGCCGATGACGGCGATCGAGTCGCCGCGGCCCACGCCACCAGTGTTGACAGCCGCACCGAAGCCGGCCATGACGCCGCAACCGAGCAGGCCGACGGCTGCCGCATCGGCCTCGGGCACCTTGGTGCACTGCCCGGCGGCGACGAGCGTCTTCTCGATGAAGGCGCCGATACCGAGCGCGGGTGTCAGCTCCGTGCCGTCGGTCAGGGTCATCTTCTGCGTCGCGTTGTGGGTGTTGAAGCAGTACCACGGCGTGCCTTTGGCGCAGGCCCGGCACTGGCCGCACACGGCGCGCCAGTTGAGGATGACGAAGTCGCCGGGCGCGACGWCGGTGACGCCCTCGCCGACGGCCTCGACGTAGCCGGCGGCCTCATGCCCGAGTAGGAACGGGTAGTCGTCGTTGATCCCGCCCTCGCGGTAGTGCAGGTCGGTGTGGCAGACCCCGCACGTCTCGATCTTGACGACGGCCTCGCCGGGTCCCGGGTCCGGCACGACGATGTCGACGACCTCGACGTCGGCTCCCTTGCTGCGGCTGATGACACCCTTGACGGTCTGGGGCATGACGGCTCCTTCGGCCTCGTCGGTTCGGTCGGTCCGATCCTTTCAAACGTCCTGACGGTCCGGTCCACTGGTAGCAAGGTGCCCACTCGACTCCCGAGGAGCCGAGTGGGCACGTATGCCGTTTCGCGGGCCGCCCGGGACGGCGTCAGCGCTCGCGGGTGGTGTCGCCGGTCTCGTCGTGCGCCCTGGCCTCGTCGACACCCCCGGTCAGGCCGTGCCCACCGCCGAAGCCCTCGCCCTCGCGCGCCTCGGCGAGACGGTTGCCGTGCTCGTCGACCCGGTAGCCCTCCTTGTCGGTGCGCACGTCGGGGTCGTGCAGGTCGGCCTGGCGCATCCGCTCGTCGCGCTCACGACGGACCGCCTCGGCGTCACCGGAGTGCTCGCGGGCCTCGGCCTCGAGACGCTCGGCCTCGAGCCGCCGCTTCTCGGCCTCGGCGCGGGCCAGCTCGGAGCGGGCCTTGGCCTCGGTCGCGCTCACCTCGCGCTCCCGCAGCTCCTGGTCGTGCTTCGCTGCCTCCTGGCGGATCTCTGCCGCCGTGTCGCGCTTGGCCTCAACGCGCCGCCCCCGGCTGCGGGACATCACCAAGGCGATGATGGCGATCACGACGATCACGGCCACGATGATCCAGATGATGGTGCTGGTAGTCATGCCGTCCTCCTGGTCATGCCGACGGGCGGCATGTCGCCGCTCCACTGTCGGCGTACCCGCCCGGACGCCGGAGCAAGCAGGTCGTGCTCGCCGGTCAGCGGGACGGAGGGCCGAGCACCAGTGCGGTGGCRACGGCCGCGACACCCTCGCCTCGGCCGGTGAGACCGAGCCCGTCGGTCGTCGTGCCGCTGACCGAGACCGGCGCACCGGCAGCCGCGGAGAGAGCCGCCTCGGCCTCGGCGCGGCGGGTGCCGACCTTGGGCCTGTTGCCTATGACTTGAACGGCGATGTTGCCGAGCTCGTAGCCCGCCTCGCGCACGAGGCGTGCCGCCTCCGCGAGCAGCGTGACGCCCGACGCGCCGGCGAGCTCGGGCCGAGCGGTGCCGAAATGCGCGCCGAGGTCACCGATCCCCGCCGCCGAGAAGATCGCGTCGCAGGCCGCATGGGCGGCTACGTCCGCGTCGGAGTGACCATCGAGGCCGCGCTCCCCGGGCCACCGCAGCCCGCCGACCCAGAGCTCGCGCTCGGACCCCTCGGGGGCGTATGCGTGGACGTCCACCCCGACTCCGACGCGCGGGAGCTGCGTCACCGGCCGTCCTTCCACTCGATCGGGCCGCGGTGGAGCTTGTGCGGGGCCGCCTGAGCCACGGGCTTGATGACCATGGTGTCGATGTTGACGTGCTGCGGCAGCCCGACGACGAAGCCCACGCACTCCGCGACGTCGTCGGCCACGAGGGGCCGGTCCACGTTGTCGTAGACCTTGTCGGCCGCCGCCTGGTCGCCGTGCAGGCGGGTCAGGGAGAACTCCTCGGTGCGCACCATGCCGGGCCGGATGTCGACGACCCGGATGTTCTCGCCGTTGAGCTCGAGCCGGAGGGTCTCGGAGACGACGGACGTGCCGTGCTTGGCCGCGACGTAGCCACCGCCGCCCTCGTAGACGCGCTCGCCGGCGATGGAGCTGATGTCGACGATGGTCGCCCGCGCCGACTCGCGCAGCAGCGGCAGCACGGCCTGGGTGACCCGCAGCGTGCCGACGACGTTCGTCGCGTACATCCGCTCCCACTCCTCTGGGTCCCCGTCCTCGACGCGCGTCACGCCGAGCGCGCCGCCGGCGTTGTTGACGACGACGTCGCACCGCGCGAGCGAGCCGACGCCGGTCGTCACGGACTCGGGGTCGGTGACGTCCATGACCAGGGCGCGGGCCGAACCGCCGCACCTCTCGATGTCGGCGACGACCTCGTCGAGCTTCTCCCGGCGGCGTCCGGCGACGACGACGTCGAAGCCGTCACGCGACAGGCGCCTCGCGATGGCTGAACCGATGCCGGTACCGCCTCCGGTGACGAGGGCGAGGGGTCGGGACTGGGCGGGGGGCGTCGCGTCGGTCACGCTGCCGACAATAGGCGCTGCCGGTTCGATGTATTCGCGCGGTCCGGAGCCCGCGCGAATACATCCACCCGGTCAGCGGGAGCCGAGGAGGCGGGCGGCGGCTTCGAGGTCGGCGGGCGTGGTCACCTTGAGGGCCCGCGGGTCACCCGCGACGACGAGGACCCGCTCGCCGAGACGCTCCACGAGACCGGCGTCGTCGGTCGCCTCGCTCGAGACGGCGTGCGCCCGCTCCAGCACGTCGCGCCGGAAGCCCTGGGGCGTCTGCACCGCGCGCAGGGCCGCACGCTCGGGCGTGCTCACCACGAAGCCGCCCTCGTCGACCTGCTTCACCGTGTCGACGACCGCGGTGCCGGGCACGACCGCGACGGCGCCGGCGGCAACTGCGGCCACGACCCGGTCGAAGACGGCGACCGGCGTCAGGCACCGGGCGGCGTCGTGGACGAGGACGATGTCGACGTCGTCGCCGAGCACCGCAAGCCCGGCCGCGACGGAGTCGCCCCGCTCGGCCCCGCCCACGACGACGGTCACGGGCGAGGTGGACCCGAGCTCACGGCATACGCCACCGGCCACGACCTCGGCGTCACCCCGGTGGGCGGCGGGGGCCACGACGACGACCTCGGACACCGCGGCGCACGAGAGAACCCCCCGCAGGGCGTGCCCCAGCAGGGGCGCCCCCGCGAGGGGCACGAACGCCTTGGGGACACCGGCCCCCAGACGCGAACCGGAGCCGGCCGCGACGACGATGACGCCGACGCGACCGGCTCCGGTCTCGTTGTTCAGGATCTCGCTCGAATCAGGAAGCAAGGACCTCGTCGAGGATGGTCTCGGCCTTCTCCTCGTTGGTCTTCTCCGCGAGCGCGAGCTCGGAGACGAGGATCTGGCGGGCCTTGGCGAGCATGCGCTTCTCGCCGGCCGACAGACCACGGTCCTGGTCACGACGCCACAGGTCACGAACGACCTCGGCGACCTTGATGACGTCACCCGACGCGAGCTTCTCGAGGTTCGCCTTGTAGCGGCGCGACCAGTTGGTCGGCTCCTCGGTGTGCGGGGTGCGCAGGACCTCGAACACCCGGTCCAGACCCTCCTGGCCCACGACGTCGCGGACACCCACGAGGTCGCAGTTCTCGGCGGGGACCTCGATCGTCAGGTCACCCTGGGCGACCTTGAGCTTCAGGTAGAGCTTGTCCTCTCCCTTGATCGTTCGTGTGTTGATCTCTTCGATCAGTGCAGCCCCGTGGTGGGGGTACACGACCGTCTCGCCGACCTTGAAAACCATCTGCTGTTTTCCCCTTTCGCGACCTCAAGATTATCACGAAACAAGGCACATCGCGATCTCAGGAACCTGCATCATCGCAGGTCAGAGCCATAGTCGGGGAGCACAAGCAGACAGTTGACGTCTTGACAGAACCCGCATTCGCATGCATCAGGAGCTGCGCCGACAGGGCCTGCCAGGGCCTGGTCAGGGCCTGGTTCGGGCCTGCTGCGGGCGCGTTACACACCCGTCCACGCCGCCGCGGCGGGTACCCGGGCCCCTCGGTGCGCCCGCCGGTAGGCTGTCGCCCGTGAACCGTCGAATCCCCGCCCCGGCCCCCACGCGTCGCCCGTCCACCCGCAGAGCGGCGACGGTTCTCGCGGGCATGGCCCTCGCGCTCGCGACGACCGGGTGCTCGGTCAACAATCCGATCCAGACGAACGTCCCCTACCTCCCTGCCGACGGCGTGCAGGCCGACGTGGGCCACCTCGCTGTGCGTGACCTCGTGCTCGTCGGCGACGGCACCGGCACCGTCGTCGTCTCCGGCTCGGCGACCAACCTCGGCGAGCAGGACATGACGGTCCAGATCGCCGCGCAGCCCGACCCCAACGCGACGACCCCGCCCTCCGGTTCCGAGGTCCAGCTGCGTCCGCACGAGCAGGTCAACCTCGCCACGAAGGGCCTGCAGCTGAGCGCCGTCACGACCAAGCCCGGCGGCCTCCAGCCGCTGGTCGTCACCTCGAGCACCGGCGGCACCGCCGTCGTCAAGGCTCCGGTGCTGACCCCGCAGGACTACTACTCCACGGTCACCCCGGCGCCCACCGGCAGCTGACCCGCGACGCGACGGTGACGTATGCCGTGGGCGGGCCCCACGTCGCCAGCGTCGTCAGCGTCGTCAGCCGGCCTCGAACTTGTAGCCGAGCCCGCGCACGGTGACGATGTGCACCGGGTTCGCCGGGTCGGGTTCGATCTTTGCACGGAGGCGCTTGACGTGGACGTCGAGCGTCTTGGTGTCGCCCACGTAGTCGCTGCCCCAGACGCGGTCGATCAGCTGCATGCGGGTCAGGACGCGACCCGAGTTGCGGAGCAGCATCTCGAGCAGCTCGAACTCCTTGAGCGGCAGGGACACCGACCGGCCCTGGACGCTGACGGTGTGGCGCTCGACGTCCATCCGCACCGGTCCCGCCTCGAGCGTCGAGGGGAGCAGGTCCTCCGGCTCGGCGAGACGGCGCAGCACGGCCTTGACGCGAGCGAGCAGCTCGCGGCTCGAGTAGGGCTTGGTGACGTAGTCGTCGGCGCCGATCTCGAGGCCGACGACCTTGTCGATCTCGCTGTCCTTGGCGGTCAGCATGATGACCGGCACCGAGGAGCGCTGACGCAGGGCCCGGCACACGTCGATGCCGGACAGACCCGGCAGCATGAGGTCGAGCAGGACGAGGTCGGCGCCGTGCTTGTCGAACTCGGCCAGACCGTCCGGCCCGGTCTCGGCCACGGCGACGTCGTAGCCCTCCTTCTTCAGCAGGTAGGACAGGGGGTCGGAGAACGACACCTCGTCCTCGACGATGAGAATGCGACTCAAGACGGGCCTCTCGGGGTCGGCCAGCGCGGGGCTGGCGGGTTGCTCAGGTGGAGTCAGGCGGGCTCAGGCGCTCACGGACGGGGCCGCGCCGGTGTCGTGCGGCAGGGCGGCATACGTGGTCGGTTCGACAGGGTCAGCGGGCGCGCTGGCCTCGGCGGGCTCGGCGGGCTCGGCGGGCTCGGCGGGCTCGGCGGGCTCGGCGGGCTCGATGGCGCCCGAGGCGTGGGCCGCCGGCAGCTCGATGGTGAAGGTCGACCCGCGTCCGGGCTCTGACCAGACCGACACGTTGCCACCGTGGTTGTCGGCCACGTGCTTGACGATCGCGAGCCCGAGTCCCGTGCCGCCGGTCGCCCGCGAGCGCGCCGTGTCGACGCGGTAGAAGCGCTCGAAGATCCGCTGCTGCTCGTCGGGCGCGATGCCGAGCCCCTGGTCGGTGACCGAGACGTCAATCACGCCGGCGCGGCCGCGCCGCACCATGAGGCCGACGCGGGTGCCGCTGTCGGAGTAGGCGATCGCGTTGCCGACGAGGTTGCTGATCGCGGTGGTCACGAGCTCCGCGTCGCCCCACACCTCGCAGTCCTCGTCGATGGCCGTGACGAGCTCGATGCGGTGCTCGTCGGCGATCAGCCGGCTACGGTCGGCCGCGTCACGGGCGCACGCCCCGACGTCGATGAGGGTGGGGTCCTTGATGACGTCGGCCCCCTGGAGCCGCGAGAGCTCGACGATCTCCTTGACGAGCCGGGTCAGGCGGTCGGACTCGACACCGATCCGCCTGGCGAAGCGGACGACCGCCTCGGGGTCGTCGTGCGCGTGCAGCACGGCCTCGGCGAGCAGCGAGATGCCGCCGACCGGGGTCTTGAGCTCGTGGCTGACGTTGGCGAGGAAGTCCCGCCGGATCTCCTCGACGCGTGCCGCCTTGGACCGGTCCTCGACGAGGAGGAGCACGTGGTCGGCGCCGAGTGGGGCGACGCGGGCGGCGACGACGAGGCGCCCGTCCCCGAGTCCTTTCTGCAGGGTCAGCTCGGCCTCGCGGATGATGCCGTCGCGACGCACGGCGCGGGCCAGGTGGAGCAGCTCCGGGTGCACGAGCTCCTGACCCCGCACGAGCCCCTGCGCCACGGCGGCCGGCGAGTTGTTGACGACCCGGTCCGAGGAGTCTACGAGGATGCCGCTCGAGCGCAGGACCGCGATGACCTCGCCGACGCCGGGGGGCAGCGGCGGATCGCTGGCGACGGCCTGCTCCGCCGCCGTCGAGCGGTCCGACAGCCGTACGGCCACCATCGCCAGGCCGCCGAGGGCGAGGCCGGCGATGCCACCGAGCGTTGCCGCGGTTGTCGGGTCCACGACACTCAGCGTACGCATCCGGCCGCGCAGCCCTGACCAGGTGCGCTCCGCTCCTGCGGAGCGCGAACCCACTGTTCACCTCGGCGTACCCACGCATTCACGAAGCCCTGCGAGCCTCTGCATCAGCGGGGACGTGACACCCCGCTCGTATGCCGTTCCGCGCGCGTCGCGGAGTGGCAGGCTGGCCCTCGTGCCACCGGCCCGCGAAGCGGACGGCACGCGGCGAGGCTGCACGACGCAGCGGCACGAGCACGTACGACGACGCACGACCGGCAACTGACAGGAAGACCATGCGCGACCAGTTCCACGAGGACCTCGACACGATCTCGGACCAGCTCGTCGAGCTGACCCGGCTCGCAGGATCGGCCATCTCCCGCGCCACGACCGCCCTGCTCGACGCCGACGTCCATCTCGCAGAGTCCGTCATCGAGGCCGACCGCAAGCTCGACGACATCCGCATCGAGCTCGACGAGCTGTCGATCGACCTGCTCGCGCGCCAGCAGCCCGTCGCGACCGACCTGCGCATCGTCGTCACGGCGATGCACATGAGCTCGGACCTCGAACGGATGGGCGACCTCGCCCGGCACGTCGCCAAGGTCGCCCGGCTGCGCACGCCCGAGTCCGCGGTGCCGCCGGAGCTGCGCTCCCACATCCTGCAGATGGGCCAGGTCGCAGAGGCGATCGTCGCCAAGTGCGGGTCGATCATCGCGAGCAAGGACGTCGCCGCCGCCATCGCGCTCGAGAAGGACGACGACGCGATGGACGACCTCCACCGCGAGCTCTTCGCAGCACTCCTCGACGAGAACACGTCGTGGTCGCGCAGCTCGATCCTCGACCTGACCCTCGTCGGCCGGTACTACGAGCGCTTCGCCGACCACGCCGTCTCCGTGGCCCGCCGCGTCGTCTACCTCGTCACCGGGGAGTACGACTCCGAGGTCAGCTTCGACCACGAGGACGACGAGGACGCCGACGTCATCGCCGAGATCGAGCGCGGCACCACCCCCGCCTGACCCCAACCGTCGAAAGGCCACGTTTGGCCGCCTCGCAGCCGTCGAAAGGCCACGTATGGCCGCCTGACCGC
>NZ_JBFULD010000132.1:0-10649 GCF_056400505.1 Terrabacter sp. P5_B1 | reverse complement strand
CCCCAGGAGGACCCAGTGCTCGCCGCTTTCGTACGCGCGTTCCGAACCCCGGACCTGCGCAAGAAGCTGCTCTTCACGCTCGGCATCATCGTGCTGTTCCGGCTCGGATCGCACGTGCCGACGCCCGGCATCAGCTACGGCCTGGTGCAGAACTGTCTGGAGGCCAGCAAGGGCAAGTCCGGCGACCAGAGCGGGTTCCTCAACCTCGCCAACCTCTTCAGCGGCGGTGCGCTGCTCCAGCTGTCGGTGTTCGCGCTCGGGATCATGCCGTACATCACGGCGAGCATCATCATCCAGCTGCTCACGGTGGTCATCCCGCGTTTCGAGGCGCTCAAGGAGGAGGGCCAGTCGGGGCAGAGCAAGCTGACGCAGTACACCCGCTACCTGACGATCGGCCTCGCGATCCTCCAGTCGGCGACCCTCGTCACCTTCGCGCGCAACCCGTCCAGCCTCTTCGGCGGCTCGTGCGAGACGATCATGACGGACCAGTCGATGGTGACGATCCTCATCATGGTCCTGACGATGAYGGCCGGCACCGGCCTCATCATGTGGTTCGGTGAGCTCATCACCGACAAGGGTGTCGGCAACGGCATGTCGCTGATGATCTTCACCTCGATCGCGGCCGGCTTCCCTGCCTCGCTCTGGAGCATCAAGGAGAACAAGGGCTGGGGCACCTTCCTCGGCATCCTGATCCTCGGCATCTTCGTCATCGCCGCGGTCGTCTTCGTCGAGCAGTCCCAGCGCCGCATCCCGGTGCAGTACGCCAAGCGCATGGTCGGCCGGCGGATGTACGGCGGCACGTCGACCTACATCCCGCTCAAGGTCAACATGGCCGGCGTCATCCCCGTCATCTTCGCCAGCTCGCTGCTCGCCCTCCCGGGCCTCGTCGCGCAGTTCAACACGCACGCGAACGGCGACAACCCGGGCTGGGTCTCGTGGGTCCAGGAGAACCTCGTCAAGGGTGACCACCCGATCTACATGGCGACCTATGTCGCCCTCATCCTCTTCTTCACGTTCTTCTACGTCTCGATCACGTTCAACCCGACCGAGGTCGCGGACAACATGAAGAAGTACGGCGGGTTCATCCCGGGTATCCGGGCCGGGCGACCCACGGCCGAGTACCTCAACTACGTCCTGACCCGAATCACCGTGCCGGGTGCCATCTACCTCGCCATCGTCTCGCTCATCCCGCTCGTGGCTCTCGTCCTCGTGGGCGCCAACCAGAACTTCCCGTTCGGTGGCACCTCGATCCTCATCGTCGTCGGAGTGGGGCTCGAGACGGTGAAGCAGATCGAGGCGCAGCTGCAGCAGCGTCACTACGAAGGGTTCCTCCGTTAATGCGACTGATCATCCTCGGCCCGCCCGGCGCCGGTAAGGGCACCCAGGCCGCCCGGATCGCCGAGCGCCTCGACATCCCGGCCATCTCCACCGGCGACATCTTCCGCGCCAACATCAAGGACCAGACCCCGCTCGGGGTCAAGGTCGATCAGATCATCAAGTCGGGCGGCTACGTCTCCGACGACATCACCAACGAGATCGTCGAGGACCGCCTCTCCTGGGACGACGCCGAGGGCGGCTTCCTCCTCGACGGCTACCCGCGCACCGCGGGCCAGGTCGAGGCCCTCGATGCCATGCTGTCGCGGCACGACCACGCACTCGACGCCGTGCTGGAGCTCGAGGTCGACGAGGACGCCATCGTCGAGCGCCTCCTGAAGCGCGCCGAGACCGAGGGTCGCGCCGACGACACCGAGGCCGTCATCCGCGAGCGCCAGGCGATCTACCGGAAGGAGACCGCGCCGCTCGCGCAGCACTACGACCTCGTCGGCCTCCTCGTCAAGGTCGACGGCATGGGTGCCGTCGACGAGGTCACCGACCGTGTCATCGCGGCGCTGCCGCGGCACGCCTGAGCACGGCTGCACCACACCGCAGCCACCGAGAAGGACCACCGATGTTCGGACGCCGAAACCGGCTCCAGGGTCGCACCGACGAGCAGCTCCTCCTCATGCGTGAGGCGGGGCTGCTCGTCGGGCGCACACTCGAGCTGCTCGCCGACGAGGTGCGGCCCGGCACGACGACGCTCGAGCTCGACCGTCTCGCCGAGGAGTTCATCCGCAGCAACGACGGCATCCCAAACTTCCAGCTCGTGCCGGGCTACAGCCACACGCTGTGCACGAGCGTCAACGACGAGGTCGTCCACGGCATCCCCGGCCCGCGGGTGCTCGAGGCCGGCGACATCGTGTCGATCGACTGCGGGGCCGAGGTCAAGGGCTGGAACGGCGACGCCGCGTTCACCGCGGTCGTCGGCGGCCGGGAGGCCGGTCGTCCCGAGGACGTCGCGCTCATCGACGCCACCGAGGCGAGCCTCTACGCCGGTATCGCCGCCATGCAGGTCGGCGGTCGGCTGTACGCGGTCGGTGACGCCGTCGAGGCGAGCATCGGGGCCGCGGCCGAGCGCGACGGCCGGGTCTACGGCGTCATCGACGAGTACGTCGGCCACGGCATCGGCACGCAGATGCACATGGACCCCCAGATCCCCAACTACGCCGTGCGCGAGAGCGGGCCCAAGCTCGTCGACGGCTTCACCGGTGCCATCGAGCCGATGGTCACGCTCGGCTCCACCGACACCAAGGTGCTCGCCGACGACTGGACCGTCGTGACCCTTGACGGCACGCGAGCCGCGCACTGGGAGCACTCGGTGGCCGTGCGCGAGGACGGGCTGTGGATCCTCACGGCCGTCGACGGAGGCAAGGCTGCCCTCGAGGCTGCTGGGGCGGCATACGCCCCCCTCGACGCGAGCGCCTGACCCGCCCCACCTGAGGGCTGCGGGAGCGTAGCCTCGCGCTCGTGACCCTTCCCCGTAGCACCCCGTCGGCGCAGGGCGTCGACGCCAACGGCATCCTCGCGTTCGTCGACGCCGCCGAGCGCGACGACCTCGGCCTGCACAGCCTCATGGTCGTGCGCCACGGGCACGTCCTGGCCGAGGGCTGGTGGAGGCCGTATGCCGCCGACCGCGCCCATCTCGCCTACTCGCTCTCCAAGACGGTGACGGCCACGGCTGTGGGCTTCCTCGTGCAGGAGGGGCTCCTGTCGCTCGACGACCGCGTGCTCGACCACTTCCCGGACCTGGACCGCAGTGTCGTCGCCGCCGGCTGGGACGACGTGCAGGTCAGGCACTGCCTCTCCATGACGATCGGGCACGAGCAGGATGCCTGGCCGCAGGTCTTCGACCGGATGAGCGCGAGCGACTTCGATGACGCCGCCGGCCCCAGCGACTGGGTGCCGCGGGTCTTCGCGACGAAGCCCACCCGGCCGCCCGGCACGGTCTTCGCCTACAACCAGGTGGCGACCTACCTGCTGGGCGTCATCGTGCGGCAGCTCACCGGGGTCGGCGTCGCCGAGGTGCTGCGACCGCGGCTGCTCACGCCGATGGGGCTGCCGGACATCCCGTGGCACCGCGACCCGCTCGGCCGCGAGCTGGGCTTCACCGGCTCACACCTGACGACCGAGGCGATCGCGTCCTTCGCCCAGCTCTACCTCGACGGCGGCCGGTGGGAGGGACGGCAGCTGCTGTCCGAGGCCTGGGTCGAGGAGGCCACCCGGGCCTTGGGTCCCCTCAACGACGATCCGAACGCCGACGAGGACTGGCGCCGCGGCTACGGGTACTCGTTCTGGATGCAGCGCTTCGGCTACCGGGGCGACGGTGCCTACGGCCAGTTCCTCATCGTCCTCCCCGACCACGACACCGTCGTGTCGATCACGGCCGAGCAGTGGCGCATGCAGTCGACGCTCGACGGGCTCTGGGCGCATCTCGTGCCCGCTCTCGGCGAGGGCGGGTCCGAGGCGTCCGACCGCGAGCTGGCCGAGCGACTCGCCGCTCTCGAGATCCCGGCCGGGTCGGGTGACGCGCTGGGACCGGACCACGCCGAGTTCGTCCGCTCGGACGCCTCCGACCTCGCGGCCGACTACACGGCCGTCTCGGTGACCCGGGACGGGGCCGGGCACGTGCTCGCCCTGAACCGGCGCGGCGAGTGGCTGCGGCTGCCCGTCGGTCAGGGACTGTGGCGGGAGGGCGAGATGGTCGCCGGTGGAGCGACGGTGCCGGTGGTCTCCAGCGGGGGCTGGGTCGACGACGACACGTTCCGCGCCGACGTCATCGCCATCGAGTCACCGCACCGCTTCCGCGTCGAGGCTCGCCTGCGCAGCTCGGACGCCGACCTGACGTGGCGGATGGTCCCGCTCACCGGCTCCGACCCGCTGTGGCTCGCGACACGCTGGTCGGACGCCTGACCGGTCTCGCAGCCCCCTGATCGCCGAAAGGCCGCTGACGGCTGTCGGTCGTCGGGTGGACAATCGTGGGTGCTGCGCGAGGCAGCACGAGGGGAGCACCATGGCAGGCGACGAGCGCACCACCGGAGTGACCGAGCAGGCAGGGCCGGGGAGCGCTGCGCGGCCCGCGTCCGCCCCGCCCCTCGGTGGGGTGCCGGCGGGGCACAACCCGTGGCCGGCGCTCTGGGCGATGGTCATCGGCTTCTTCATGATCCTCGTCGACTCGACCATCGTGTCGGTCGCGACACCCGCGATCCTGCGGGGGCTGCACACCGACGTCAACAGCGTCATCTGGGTGACCAGCGCCTACCTGCTCGCCTATGCCACGCCCCTGCTCATCACCGGGCGGCTCGGTGATCGCTACGGCCCGAAGAACCTCTACCTCGTCGGCCTGACGGTCTTCACGGCCGCGTCGCTGTGGTGCGGGCTCACCGGCACGATCACCGGCCTCATTCTCGCCCGCGTCGTGCAGGGTCTCGGCGCCTCGATGCTGACCCCGCAGACGATGGCCGTCATCACCCGCACCTTCCCCGCAGCCTCCCGCGGCCAGGCCATGGCGCTGTGGGGCGCGACCGCCGGGGTCGCGATCCTCGTCGGCCCTGTCGTCGGCGGTCTGCTCGTCGACGGTCCCGGATGGGAGTGGATCTTCTTCATCAACGTGCCCGTGGGTGTCGTCGCGTTCGTGCTCGCGGCCCGGCTCGTGCCGCGGCTCGAGACGCACAGCCACCGGTTCGACTGGCTCGGTGTGGCGCTGTCGGCCGTGGGCATGTTCCTGCTCGTCTTCGGTGTCCAGGAGGGCGAGACCTACGACTGGGGCACCATCACGGGCATCATCTCCGTGCCGTTGCTCATCGCCACCGGCGTGCTCGTGCTCGGCGTCTTCGTGTGGTGGCAGGCGCACAACACCAGCGAGCCGCTGCTGCCGCTCCGGCTCTTCGGCGACCGCAACTTCTCGCTGGCCAACATCGCGATCACGACGATCGGCTTCTCGATCACGGCGATGGCCTTCCCCTTCATGCTCTACGCGCAGGCCGTCCGGGGGCTGTCGCCCACGTCCGCGGCCCTGCTCCTAGCTCCGATGGCCGTCATCTCCGGAGGGTTGGCGCCCGTGGCCGGTCGGATGGCGGACCGGGTGCACCCGCGCGGCATCACAGCGGTGGGGATCGGCCTGACCTCCGCCTCCCTGCTGGGGCTCGCCCTCGTCATGCACCCGGCGACGCAGACGTGGGTGCTCCTGCTCCCGATGGCGCTCATGGGAGTGGGCAACGCCTTCATGTGGGGTCCCCTCGGGGCCACCGCCACCCGCAACCTGCCGCTGTCGTCGGCCGGGGCCGGCTCCGGGGTCTACAACACCACCCGCCAGGTCGGGGCGGTCCTCGGCAGCGCGGCCATCGCCGCCGTCATCCAGGCACGGCTGGGCGCCGACCTGCCCGGCCTGCCCAGCACCCTCGGCGGCATGCAGGGCTCCGGCACGGCGATGCCGCCACGGATCGCCGACGGGTTCGCGTCGGCGATGTCGGAGTCCATGCTGCTCCCGGCCGCGGTGCTCGTCATCGGCGTCGTCGCGGCCCTCTTCTTCGAGCGTCCGGCCAGCCACCCGCACTGACGAGCAGCGGGCCCGGCCCGCCGGCAGCGAGGCGGCCTGGCGGGCGGGACCTGGGACCCGGAGGGGGCTACCGCCCGAGGCCGCCCGGGCTGCCGCCGAGGTGGACGACCATCCGCTCGGCGACCACCCGGGCGTTGGCCTGCAGCACGTCCAGCGGGACGCGGGGGAGGTTCTCCTCCCAGTCGATGAGGGGAGACCCGCGGAACTGCAGCATCCGGGCCGGGCGGCCGAGGWAGAAGAGGTGCAGGTGCGCCCCGCCGTCGCCGTACTTCGCGAGCTGCACTCGGCCGACCGAGGGCACGTGCTCGACCGCGTCCGAGACCGCGACGATGAGCTGGCCCATCTCGGCTGCGAGCTCGCTCGGCAGCGAGGGCAGGTCATGGTGCTCGACCGGCATGAGCATGAGCATGACGGGCAGCCCGGTGTCACGTGAGAGCGTCAGCCGCCAGCGCGGGTTGGTCCAGACAACGCACTCGTCCGCATCGTCGAAGCCGTGGGCGCAGTGGCAGTCTGACGCCTGCTCGCCCCGCCGCGCGGGCTCCTCGTCGGCCGGCGGTCGCACCGGCTTGAGCCGCAGGCCGTCGAGCTCGTACGGGTAGATGTCCCACCCGGGCATCTCCGGGGCCGCGACCGGCAGCCGGCCGTCCTCACCCGCCGCGGCGGCGATGCGCGCGTAGTAGTCCTCGACGGACTCCGCCTCGGTCGGGGGAGCGCTCACGAGGTCGGTCTCGTCGTCGGGTGCGGGCGGGGGAGTGGCGTCGTCGCCGGTCTCGGTCACCCCGTCAGTATGCCGCGCGGCGCGGAGCGCGCCCCGGTGGCAGTGCCCACGGCATACGCCACAGACGTCCCCGGGACGCGGCGAGCGTGGGACCGTGGGGTGATGGGGACGATGGGTGACTACTTCGCCGGCCTCGTGCCGGGTCAGCGCGAGGCCCTGCAGCGGGTCGTCGACGTCGCGACACGCGTGGCGCCCGAGGCGGAGGAGGGCACGAGCTACGGGATGCCGGCCCTGCGCATCGGCGGCCGCCCGCTGATCGGCGTCACGGCATCGGCCAAGCACCTGTCGATCTTCCCGTTCAGCCCGGCCGTCGTCGAGGCCGTCGCCGCCGACCTCCCCGGCTACGCGTTGTCGAAGGGGACGGTCCGGTTCTGGACCGATCGGCCGGTTCCCGACGAGGTCATCGAGAAGATGGTCAGGCTGCGCCTGGCAGAGCTGCACGCCTAGGACCATCGCGCTCAGAGGAGGTCCGCGCGGAAGGTGGTCCGGGCCTGAGACACCCACCAGGCGAGGTCGTCACGCTCGCGCTCACGCTTCTCCGGATCGTCGTGCAGCGCTGCGTCGAGCGCCTTGTTCCACCCGAGCCAGACGAGGCCGGCGAGCAGTGCGAGACGCATCGCGGTCTCGTCGTGGGAAGGACCCATGCATGCGGCGTACTCGGCGAGGATCTCCTCACGGCTGGCGTCGAGCACCTGTGAGCAGCCCGCGACGAAGCGAGCCACGTCGACCGCCCCCGGTCCGCACCCCGCCATCGCCCAGTCGATGAGGATGAGCCGGTCGCCCTCGAACGCCATGTTCACCGTTGCCAGGTCGCCGTGCAGCAACGTGGTGGGTCGTCGCAGGAGCGCCCCGGCGAGCGGCCGTGGGTCGTCGAGCAGCCGCGCCACCGCGTCGGCGACGTCGTGCGGCACCAGCTCGCGGAACAGCTCCCAGCCGCGCAGGGTCGCCGCGGCCAGCGGGTTGGCATCGTCGACGTGGGGTCGCATACGGGCGGGAGCGAACAGGGTCAGGTGGTCGGCGAGCGGGCTGAAGCCAGCCACGGGTTCACCGAGGAAGGCCAGGTGCAGGTCGGCGACGCGGCGCACCACCCAGCTCGAGCGGGCGCGGTCGAGCCGGCTCTCCCACGTCAGGACGTCGTCGCCGAGGTCGCGCATGACCACGACCGTCGTGTCACCCTCGACCCAGCCGCCGACGACCGGGTGGCCGACGCTGGCCGGCAGCCGGTCGAGCAGCCCGGTGGACCACGCGAGGAGCTCGGGGCCGATGCGCTCGCCCCGGGCGGCCATCAGCAGGTCGCTGCGGGGCGAGAACCGCTTGACGACGAGCACCCGTCCGTCGGCGAGGACGACCCGTTCGAGGGCGGCCCCCGACTTGCCGACGTGACCTGCGACGGTGGTCCGCGACGTCGCCCGCTCGACCTCCCGTCGGAGAGGGGTGGTGCCGTCCGACGCTTCCATGGTCGGTCCACCTCCGACACGCTCGCGGGAGCCCGGCCTTGGTCGTCGGTCGGGCGCTCCCTGCGATCCAGTCTGCGCGCGGGTGGGGAGGTGTGGGGACGATTTCAGGAACGGCGCGGTCTGGCGTATTCTTGTGCGTTGGGTGTCGTGTGCCTCGACGCCAGAGTCACGCCTGTGCGACGAGCACGGCAGACAGGCACGTCCAAGGCTGGCTCAGTCCGAGTCGGCCCGCTACAGATAGACGGAGGATATGGCCAAGAAGGACGGTGTCATCGAGATCGAGGGCACGATCGTCGAGGCTCTCCCGAACGCGATGTTCCGGGTCGAGCTCTCCAACGGTCACAAGGTGCTCGCACACATCTCGGGCAAGATGCGACAGCACTACATCCGGATCCTCCCTGAGGACCGGGTCGTGGTGGAGCTCTCGCCCTATGACCTGACCCGCGGTCGGATCGTCTTCCGCTACCGCTGAGCACCAGGGTCGGCCGCGACCAGCCCGCGCGAGCGGGGTGTCCGGCCGGGACGAGTGCGAGGCACCAACTCCCGATTACACAACCAAGCACCTGATCCCCACGTGCCCTCCGGGGCCCGCGGTGCCGGGTGCGCGATCCGAAGACAGCAGGCAGATGAAGGTTCAGCCGAGCGTCAAGAAGATCTGCGACAAGTGCAAGGTGATCCGCCGTAACGGTCGGGTCATGGTGATCTGCGAGAACCTGCGCCACAAGCAGCGCCAGGGCTGAGCAGAGCCACCACCCTCGCCGTCGACAGACTTTCGACAGCACGCCAAAAAGTGAATGAAAGCAGCACCCGGCCCCTGATGACCGACCGTCGTGTCGGCGCAGGACGTCACCCCCGGCACGGAGGCCGGGGACCGGTGGCCCGTCCTTCTGAGTGGCGGACCGTGACCCCGGATCGGTGACCTGCTCCAGACCTCCGCGAAACAGAAATCAGGAGACAACCCAACATGGCTCGTCTTGTTGGAGTCGACCTTCCGCGCGAGAAGCGCGTCGAGGTCGCACTGACCTACATCTTCGGTGTCGGTCGCACCCGTTCCAAGCAGGCGCTGGTTGCCACCGGCGTCGACCCCAACACCCGCGTCAAGGACCTCGGTGAGACCGAGCTCGTTGCGCTTCGTGACTTCCTCGAGGGCAACTACCGCCTCGAGGGTGACCTTCGCCGTGAGGTGCAGGCCGACATCCGCCGCAAGGTCGAGATCGGCTCCTACGAAGGTCTGCGTCACCGTCGTGGTCTGCCGGTGCGCGGTCAGCGCACCAAGACCAACGCGCGCACCCGCAAGGGTCCGAAGCGCACCGTGGCCGGCAAGAAGAAGGCCCGCTGACGCTGATCGCCCCCGCGATCGCGTCTCACCGACATTCAGTTCTGACGTAGGAGAAAAATGCCTCCCAAGGCTCGCGTGACGAAGGTTCGTCGCAAGGAGAAGAAGAACGTCGCCCACGGGCACGCTCACATCAAGAGCACGTTCAACAACACGATCATCTCGATCACGGACCCCACCGGCGCCGTGATCGCCTGGGCCTCTGCCGGCCAGGTCGGCTTCAAGGGCTCGCGCAAGTCCACCCCGTTCGCTGCCCAGATGGCTGCCGAGGCTGCTGCCCGCCGCGCCATGGAGCACGGCATGCGCAAGGTCGACGTCTTCGTGAAGGGCCCGGGCTCGGGTCGCGAGACGGCGATCCGTTCGCTCACCGCCACCGGCCTGGAGGTCGGCGCGATCAGCGACGTCACGCCCACGCCGCACAACGGTGTCCGCCCGCCCAAGCGCCGTCGCGTCTGATCCGGCACTGAGCGAGAGAGAGAACTAGGAACATGGCTCGTTACACCGGCCCGATCACCAAGAAGTCCCGCCGCCTCAAGATGGACCTCGTCGGCGGCGACAAGAACTTCGAGCTCCGCCCGTTCCCGCCCGGCCARCACGGCCGTCGCCGGATCCAGGAGAAGGAGTACCTGACGCAGCTGCAGGAGAAGCAGCGCGCTCGCTTCCAGTACGGCGTCATGGAGAAGCAGTTCGTCCGCTACTACAAGGAAGCGGCGAAGCGCCCCGGCAAGACCGGTGAGAACCTTCTCCAGATCCTCGAGTCGCGTCTCGACAACGTGGTCTACCGCGCGGGTCTGGCCCGCACGCGTCGCCACGCGCGTCAGCTCGTGACGCACGGTCACTTCGAGGTCAACGGCGTGCGCGTCGACGTCCCGAGCTACCGCGTCGAGCAGTACGACATCATCACGGTCCGCAAGCAGTCGGTCGAGAGCTTCCCGTTCGAGCTGGCTCGCCAGACGTTCGGCGAGCGTCCCGTCCCGGCCTGGATGCAGGTCGTCGACGGCTCGCTGCAGATCCTCATCCACCAGCTCCCGGTGCGCGCGCAGATCGACTCGCAGCTCACCGAGCAGCTGATCGTCGAGCTCTACTCGAAGAACTGATGCAAGACGGCGTATGCCGTCCGGCCCGGCCGGACGGCATACGCCCGCC
>NZ_JBFULD010000131.1:0-10729 GCF_056400505.1 Terrabacter sp. P5_B1 | reverse complement strand
GTGCGGCACCCGGCAGGCCGCGCGCCTCGCGCTTCGCGCGCCTCTCGGCGCGGAGGGCCCGGCGGTAGAACCACGCGCCGGCAATGCTGAAGGCGCCCGCAGCCACCATGGCGGCCTGGGTGGAGGTGCGCTCGGCCAGGAGGCCGAGCAGGGGAGCCGCCAGGCCGAACGCGACCGAGGCGACCATCGAGTTCATCGACAGCACGGTGGCACGGTTGCGCGCCTGCGCCTCGCGGTGGAGCAGGGCGGAGTGCATGGGGCCGGCGGAGCCGTGCAGGAGGTACGTCACGCCGTAGGCGGCGATGAGGGCGGCCGGCCCCGCGACGAGGCCCATGACGACGGCCCCGAGGCCGTTGAGGATGCGCGCCACGATGGCGGTCCGGGCCACGCCGATGCGCCGGCTCGACCACCCGCCCAGCGCCGCGCCGACGGCGAAGACCGCCCAGCCCGCCGCCGCCACCGGGCCCATGATCGCCCCGGCGCGCTCCTCGCCGCCGACGAGCTCGGCGAGCCGGATCGGCTGGAACGTCTCGAAGACGATCATCGCGACCGACCAGAAGAGCTCGACGGTGACGATGCCGCGCAGCACCGGGTTGTCGCGCAGCAGGCCGAGGCCCTCACGGACGACACGCGGGGACTCCTTGGCCGAGTGCAGGGCCCGTCGTGCCGCCGAGCTGTCGAGGTGCTCGGCCGAGCGCGGCTCCCGCAGCAGCACGAGGACGGCGAGCAGGTGCAGGACGTTGAGGGTCACGAAGACCGCGACCGGCAGGACGAGGGCCGACGCGCCGGCGAACGGGTGCCACCACACGAGGCCACCCGAGACCAGCGCACCGGCCGCGATGCCGACACCGACCACGGTTCCCTGCGCCGAGAGCGCGCCGTCCACGTCGGCTCCGGGCCTGCTCGCGTGGACCGTGTCGACGAACCATGCCTCGAGCGGACCGGAGTCGAGGGCCCGGAAGATCCCGGTGAGCACGGCGGCGAGCAGGAACGCCCAGAACGAGTGCGCGACGAGCAGGGTCGCGCTCGCGACGAGGTTGACGACGGCGGAGACGACGAAGACGGGGCGGCGCCCGAAGACGTCGGCGAAGCCGCTCGTCGGCAGCTCGAGGGCGAAGATCGTCAGCCCTGCGGCCGACGAGACCGTCATCGCCTGCGCGACGGTGAGGCCCCGCTCGAGCTGCCAGAGGGTGAGCAGGCCGACGACCAGGCCCACCGGGAACCAGCGGGTGAAGGTCAGGATGAGGAAGACGCGGCGGGCCGCGTCGGGGGAGAGGACGGCATACCTGCTCGGCGCGCTCATCGGGACGACTCGCGTGACGGGTCTGCCGGCGGCCGGTCGAGGTCGAGGGGGTAGGCGAACGCGTAGACCGCGATCCGTCGAGCCTGTGGGTTGCCCTGGCCGACCCGGCGATAGCGCTCCATGAGCTCCCACATCTCCTCGCGCATCGCCTCGAGGGACTCCGTGGTCACGAGGACGGAGGCATCGCTCGATCCGCACGCGTCCTGCCAGGCACTGGGCCACGTCGTCGAGACGTCGAGCCACCGGTCGTACTGCTCGCTGAAGTGACGGGCATAGTCACGGGTCAGCCAGTTGAGGGCGGTCTCGGAGTCCTCGTCGCCCTCGAAGTCGCTCGGGTGCCACGAGTGGTACTCCGAGCTCGCTCGCCACAGGCGCCGCTTGCCCTCGCCCTGCTCGGTGTCCTGGACGAGCCCGACCGACTCGAGCTTGCGCAGGTGATAGCTCGTCGCGCCCGAGTTCGTGCCGAGCAGCGTCGCCAGGTCGGTGGCCGTCGAGGGGCCGTGACGGCGCAGGGCGCCGAGCAGGCGGGAGCGGAGCGGGTGGGCCAGGACGCGCAGGCTGGCGGGGGTCAGCCAGACGCTGTCGTCGTCGGGAGCGTTCGAGGTGTCCTTTGCATCCATGGTGTGCACAATACCTATGCACAATCTAATTGCACAAGATCTGTGCACAAAGCGTCTGGGAGGACATCAGTGCAGGTCAGGACACGTTTCCGGGTCTGGTGTGCGGGATTTGAGGGCGTGACCCAGACCCCGTAACATGGGTGAGGTTGTGCACCGGGCCGTCAGGCGAACCCGCCGGACCCCACGGGGGCGGGCGACGCGGACCGAGCCCAGCGGCATTCACTGCTCCACCATTTCTTAGAGCGAAGGCAGACTCCATTGCGTACGTACACCCCGAAGCCCGGCGAGGTCACTCGCACGTGGCACGTCATCGACGCGACCGACGTCGTGCTCGGCCGTCTCGCGAGCCAGGCCGCTGTCCTGCTCCGGGGCAAGCACAAGCCGCAGTTCGCGCCGCACGTCGACACCGGTGACTTCGTCATCATCATCAACGCCGAGAAGGTTGCCCTCACGGGAGCCAAGCTCGAGCAGAAGAAGGCCTACCGCCACTCGGGCTTCCCGGGCGGTCTGCGTTCGACCTCCTACACCGAGCTGCTCGCCCAGAGCCCCGAGAAGGCCGTCGAGAAGGCCGTCCGCGGCATGCTCCCGAAGAACTCGCTGGCCCGCCAGCAGCTCTCCAAGCTCAAGGTCTACCGCGGTGCCGAGCACCCGCACTCGGCCCAGCAGCCCGTCCCCTTCGAGATCACCCAGGTTGCGCAGTAAGCCTCGGCTGCTGCGTAGAAAGCGACAAGACACGTGACTGACATCGTGAACGAGGACGTCCTCGACACCGACGAGCCCGAGCTGACCGAGTACACCTCCGAGTCCGACGGGACCGTGGCCGGGGAGCCCAAGCGGGCCCGCCAGGTCTCGACCCCCGGCGCTGCGACCGGTCGGCGCAAGCAGGCCATCGCCCGCGTCCGGATCGTCCCGGGGACCGGCGAGTGGAAGATCAACGGCCGTACGCTCGACGCCTACTTCCCGAACAAGGTGCACCAGCAGATCGTCAAGGAGCCCCTGACGCTGCTCGAGCTCGACGGCTCCTACGACGTGCTCGTCCGCGTGCACGGCGGTGGCCCCTCCGGCCAGGCCGGCGCGGTCCGCCTCGGCGTGGCGCGCTCGCTCAACGGCGTCGACGAGGAGCTGAACCGTCCCGCCCTCAAGAAGGCCGGCTTCCTCACGCGCGACCCGCGCGTCCCCGAGCGCAAGAAGGCCGGTCTCAAGAAGGCCCGCAAGGCGCCCCAGTACAGCAAGCGCTGATCTGGCTGCCCCAGCACGACAGCCGAAGGCCCCCGAGCACTGCTCGGGGGCCTTCGTCGCTCCCGATGCGTATGCCGTGTGGCCGGGCCACGTCCCGCCCGGTTCCCGTGGCCGCGGCGGCGTCGGGCACGCCGTGCGGTATCGGCTTATCGCAAGGCTGCCGTGGCACCCTTGGCGACATGCAGGTGACCAAGGGGATGGCCGGACGGCGGGGGACGGCCGGTCTGGCGGGTCCTGTGGGCGCTCTCGGCCTGCTCCTGCTGGTGGGGGCTGGCCTGGCCCTCTCGTGGACCACGACGGGCAGTGAACCCGCTGTCGTGGGCTGGTGGCTGGCCATCATCGGGTTCGGGGTGCTGCTGCCGGGCTGGGCGCTGGTGCGCTGCCTGCACGGCACCGGGACGAACGCGACCGACCTGGGATGGGCCGGGGCGGCTGGCATCGTGGTCGCGTTGCTGACCTGGCTGCTTGGGCACCTCATCGGGGTCAGCCTGCCCACGCTCGTGGTCGGCCCAGCGGTGGCAGTCGCGCTCCTCGCGGTGCCCGTCACGCGCCGGCGTTTCGTCGGCTCGCCGGTTGACGGCGACGGCTGGCCCCTCGGCGCCTGGGCGGCTCTGGCCGCGACGGCGCTGCTGGCGGTCCGATGGATGTGGGTCAACGGGCTCGCGGTCACCGCGCCGGAGCCGACGGCGCGGTTCCAGCTCTTCCACCAGGACCTGCTCTACCAGACCGCGCTCACCGGAGAGGCCCGGCGCAGCCTCGACCCCGGCTATCCCATGGTCGACGGCGAGCCCCTGGGCTACCACTGGTTCTTCCACGCCCTCGCCGCCCAGCTCGGCGGCTCGGGACTGCACGACCTCGACGTCGTGTCCCGGCTGCTCCCGGCGACCCTCGTGGTGCTGCTCGTGCTGCTCGCGGCGTCGGTCGGCTCGCAGGTGACGGGTCACTGGACGGGTGGCGTGGGCGCGGCGGTCGCGGTGGGGGTCGTCCGGCCGTTCTCCGCCGACCCGTGGGCGCAGGGACCACTGTCCATCCTCGGCAACTACTGGCAGCTGAGCCCCACCGCGACCCTGGGCTGGGTCCTTGGCCTGGCCCTCACGGGCACCCTCGTCGCCCTGCTGCGCCGAAGCCCCGTCGACCGGGCCGTCCCGCTCTGGCTCCTGCCTCTCTTCGCGGTCGGCGCGGCCGGTGCCAAGTCGGCCCAGGTCCCTGTCGTGCTGTGCGGGGTCGGCCTGGCGGCCGTCGCTTTCCTCGTGTCCGGACGCCGCCAGGAGGGGCGCGGGCGCACGTTGGTGCTCTACGCCGGCACGCTCGCCGGGCTGCTCGTCGTCATGGGGCTGGCCCTGGCCTTCATCTACCCGGGCTCCTACGGCTTGCGCCTTGACCTGTTGGCGTGGCCGGGCGACTCGGCGAAGCAGGTGTATGGCACCCGCTCGGTGGACAACCATGCCGAGGCCGCCGCCGCCGGGGTGACGTTCGTGCGCCGATGGCTGCCGATGCTGCTCCCGTGCGCGGGCCTGCTCGTGCTGCTCCGCCGCCGCTCGGCCGAGCCGGCGGGCTGGATCGGCCTGGGCGTGGTGGTCGGCGGTCTCGTCGCCGTGCTGAGCCTCACGCACCCCAGCGCCAGCCAGTACTACTTCGCCGCGGCGGCCCTCCCGGTCGGTCTTGCGCTCTCCGGTGCCGGCGCCGGCCTCTTCGTCCAGACGGTCCTCGCCGGGGCGGACGAGCTGCCCGGGCGGCAGACGGTGCGGGTCCGGGGCCGTGCCCTGCTCGGGCCCGGCGCCGTCATCGTCGGTGCGGTGCTCGTCGGGGTCGTCTGGCAGGCGACACGAGATTCCGCCGCGGCACCTCGGGTGTCCCCGGCCGTCGGCGAGCATGGGGCGCTCGGCGCATGGGCGCTGGCATGGCAGTGGGCCTCGCCCACGCTGCTCATGCTCGGGCTGGTCCTGCTCGTCGTCACGCTCGGCTGGGTCGTACTCGTCCGACGCCGCGACCAGCCCCGGGCCGGCGCGTGGGGTGGTCTGCTCGCCCTGGCCTCGCTGGCCATCGGCGTGCTGGCCCTGGTGCCCGATCTCAAGATCGGCTACGTTCCCGGGCCGCCGGTCTCACCGGCGCAGGCGCCGCCGGTGGGCAAGTCCCAACCGCGACCAGCGGTCAGCCCTGCCCTCTTCGAGGCGGGCCAGTACCTCCGGCTGCACGCCGACCCCAGCGACGTCATCGCCACCAACCGCATCTGGAACGGCCGGACCAAGACCGGATACCGCGACAACCGCGACTTCTCGGTCGTCGCGCTGTCCGGTCTGCGCACCGACGTCTCCGGCTACGGCTACGCCCCTCGGATGGTCCAGGCCGCCTCCGAGACCGGGGTGCCCTACTTCTACGCGCCCTTCTGGGACCCGGCGCGCCTCGCCGAGGAGCTGATGCTCGTGACCGACCCCACTCGGGCGAGGCTCGACGCGGCACATGACCGTCGCGGGGTCCGCTGGATCGTGGCCGATGAGCGCTCTGGTCCCGTCTCGGCGCGCCTCGCGCAGCTCACCGACGTCGTCATGCACCGGGACGGAGTCTGGCTCGCACGGCTTCGCCCAGCCGGCTCGTGATCACGCGGCGCCGTGGTCGCGGCCTTTGCGACGGAGCGCCTGCCGGCACCCCACCCGGGCTCGGCACGCCTCGTCGGGCGGTATCGTCGTGCGAGCACATCTGCGACCACCCCCGGCCGCAACCCCTCGGGAAGGCAGAACACGCGTGGCTCGACTCTTCGGCACGGACGGCGTCCGTGGTGTGGCGAACAAGGACATCACGGCCGAGCTCGCGCTCGATCTCTCCGTCGCCGCGGCGCACGTACTGGCGGAGGTGGGCGCCTTCAACGGCCACCGACCCGTTGCGGTCGTCGGACGCGACCCGCGGGCGTCGGGGGAGTTCCTCGCCGCAGCGACCATAGCGGGCCTCGCCTCGGCCGGCATCGACGTGCGCGACGCCGGCGTGCTGCCGACCCCCGCCATCGCCTACCTCGTGGGGGAGCAGGACGCCGACCTCGGTGCCATGCTCTCGGCCTCGCACAACCCCATGCCCGACAACGGCATCAAGTTCTTCGCTCGGGGCGGCCACAAGCTCGCCGACGACCTCGAGGACCGCATCGAGGACCGGTTGCGCGACGAGTGGCAGCGCCCCACCGGGGGTGACGTCGGCCGCATCACGCCCCTCGCCGACGGCGCTGACCGCTATGTCGCCCACCTGTTGGCCTCCCTGCCGCACCGGCTCGAGGGACTGCACATCGTCGTCGACGCTGCGCACGGAGCTGCCTCGGAGGTCGCCCCGCGCGCCTTCCGTGAGGCGGGTGCCCGGGTCACCGTCATCGGCGGCGAGCCCGACGGGCTCAACATCAACGACGGCTACGGCTCGACCCACACGGGGCGACTGAAGGAGACGGTCGTCGCGACCGGCGCCGACTTCGGCATCGCCCTCGACGGCGACGCCGACCGCTGCCTCGCGGTGGACGCCACCGGCTGCGAGGTCGACGGCGACCAGATCATGGCGATCCTCGCCCTGGCCATGAAGGAGCAGGGAGTGCTGCGCGGTGACACGCTCGTCGCCACCGTGATGTCAAACCTCGGCATGATCCAGGCGCTCGGCGGCGCCGGCATCAAGGTGCTGCAGACAGCAGTCGGCGACCGCTACGTCCTCGAGGGGATGAAGGGCGGCGGCTACTCCCTCGGCGGCGAGCAGTCCGGTCACGTCGTCATGCTCGACCACGGGACGACCGGCGACGGCACGCTCACCGGCCTCATGCTGGCCTCGCGGGTCGCCGCCACGGGCCGCACGCTTGCCGACCTCGCCGGAATCATGACCCACTTCCCCCAGGTGCTCGTCAACGTCAAGGACGTCGACAAGTCAGCGCTGGAGGCCAACGCCGCCGTGGCCGATGCCGTGCGCGCGGCCGAGGGCGAGCTCGGCGACACCGGGCGCGTCCTGCTGCGAAAGTCCGGCACCGAGCCGGTCGTCYGCGTCATGGTCGAGGCCGCCGACGGCGACCAGGCCGCTGCCCTGGCCGAGCGGCTCGTCGGCGTGGTCAGGGCCGAGCTGTCCCTCTGAGGCCGGCACGGCGACCTCACGCCCTGCCGCTGGCAGAATCGAGCACGTGAGCCACGCCAACGTCGTGCCCCTGCACCGGCGGATGCAGCCCCGGGACCCGCACGAGACGCACCGTGTGGCGACCCCGCTCGAGCTGTTCTTCGACCTGGTCTTCGTCGTGGCCATCGCAGGCGCTGCGGCCCAGTGGCACCACGGCCTCACGGAGGGCCATCTCGAGGACCTCCTCAACTTCGTCATGGTCTTCTTCGCCATCTGGTGGGCGTGGATGAACTACACGTGGTTCGCCTCGTCCTACGACTGCGACGACGTCCCCTACCGGTTGCTGACGTTCGCGATCATGACCGGTTCGCTGATGCTCGCCGCCGGCATCCCGGACCTCTTCGCCACGGGACAGTCGGGACTCGTCGTCGGCGGCTATGCCGTCATGCGCTTCGCCATGGTCGCCATGTGGCTCCGGGCCGCGGCGAGTCACCCCCAAGGCCGCGCGACCGCGCTGGCGTATGCCGTCGGCATCTCCGTCGTGCAGCTGCTGTGGATCGCCCGGTTGCTGCTCCAGGGCCACGCGGTGCTGCTCGGGTCCTTCTTCGCGCTGGTCGTCCTCGAGCTGCTCGTGCCGATCCTGGCCGAGCGGCGGGGCATCACGCCCTTCCATCCGCACCACATCGCCGAGCGCTACGCCCTGCTGACGCTCATCGTGCTCGGCGAAGTCATCCTCGCCTCGGTGCAGGCCGTCCAGGCAGCGCTCGGGCAAGGCGCCGACCCAGGCCTGCTGCCACTGGTGGTGGGGGGACTCTTCGTCGTCTTCTCGATGTGGTGGCTCTACTTCAAGCGGGATCACGCCGGACTCTTCGGGCGCAGTATCCGGAGCACCTTCCTCGCCGGCTACGGCCACTACCTGGTCTTCGCCTCGGTGGCCGCCACCGGGGCGGCCCTCGCGGCGGCCGTCGACCGCGTCCAGGGCGGGGGGCACGCCTCGGTGCGCTTGGTCGGGCTCGCGCTGGCGGGGGCGGTCGCGGTGTACCTCTGGGGCCTCACGGCGATGGACGCCATGGCCGGGGCGCCGACGTCGGAGACCCGGGTCGGTGTGGCGGTCGGTGTGGCGGTGCTCCTCGTCGCGGCGGTCGTGCCGGCGATCGGCATCACGGTGCTGATGATCGGCGTGCTGCTCGCAGCCGCCGTGGTTCACCATGTCTGGACCACCCGCGAGGCCGCCTGACGGTGTCGGGAAGTGGGCACTCGACGTAGGGATCGCGCCCGCGTTCCCTCGTGCCCACGTGCCCACGTGCCCACGTGCGCCCGCCGCGGTCAGTCGACGGGCCGGAGCAGACCCGAGTCGACGTCGTAGATGAAGCCGCCCACGAGCGTCCCCTCGGCGATGAGGGGGTGGGTGCGGACCGTGGCGAGGTCCGCACGCAGGGCGCGCTCCTGGTCGGAGATCGCGTGGAAGCTCATCCAGGACGCGTCCTTGCCGGCGCTGGCCCCGACCCGCTCGCGCAGCTCATCCTCGGTGCTCAAGGCCATGGCGCACCTGGTGTGCGGCACGATGAGGATGCGGTCCACGTTGAGCAGGTGCGTGGCGAGCACCAGCGCCTCGAGGGCTTCGGAGGCCACGCGTCCGCCCGGGTTGCGGAAGATCTTGGCGTCCCCGGCCTTGAGGCCGACGAGGTTCAGGGGGTCGATGCGGGAGTCCATGCACGTCACGATCGCCACGCCGGCACGGGCGATGCCGTCGAAGCCGGCCAGGTCGAAGGTGTCCGCGTAGGCACGGTTTGCCGCGAGCATGTCATCGAAACCCTTGCCGGCAGAAGCGACGTCGCTCATTCTGTGTCCTCTCTCGTCTGTCACTGGAGTCCGGGGCGCTTGGAGATGGTGAAGGCCATCGGCTTGCTCACCTCGGCGAAGAAGTCGTTGCCCTTGTCGTCGACGACGATGAAGGCCGGGAAGTCCTCGACGTCGATCTTCCAGACGGCTTCCATGCCGAGCTCCTCGTACTCGAGCACCTCGACGTGCTTGATGCAGTCCTGCGCCAGCCGGGCGGCCGGACCGCCGATCGACCCGAGGTAGAAGCCGCCGTGCGTGTGACAGGCATCCGTGACCTGTTTGCTGCGGTTGCCCTTGGCCAGCATGACCTTCGAGCCTCCGGCGGCCTGGAACTGGTCGACGTAGGAGTCCATGCGGCCCGCCGTGGTCGGGCCGAAAGAACCGGAGGGCAGGCCCTCGGGCGTCTTGGCCGGACCGGCGTAGTAGACGGGGTGGTCCTTGAGGTACTGCGGCATCTCCTCGCCGGCGTCGAGCCGTTCCTTGATCTTCGCGTGCGCGATGTCGCGTGCGACCACGAGCGGCCCGGTGAGCGACAGCCGCGTCTTGACGGGGTGCTTCGAGAGCTCGGCGAGGATGTCGTCCATCGGTTGGTTGAGGTCGATCTTCACGACGACGTTGCGGCTCGTGGAGCTGACACCGACCGCGTCGTCCTCGTGCTCGCCGAGGTCGACCGACCCCGCGTCGGGAAGGAAGCGGGCCGGGTCGGTCTCGAGCTGCTCGAGGAAGACGCCTTCGGCCGTGATCTTGCCGAGCACCTGCCGGTCGGCGGAGCACGAGACCGCAATGGCGACAGGCAGGCTCGCGCCGTGGCGGGGGAGGCGCACGACCCGCACGTCGTGGCAGAAGTACTTGCCGCCGAACTGCGCACCGATGCCGAACTGGCGGGTCAGCTCGAGGACCTTCTCCTCGAGCTCGGTGTCCCGGAAGCCGTGGGCGGTGATCGACCCTGACTTCGGCAGCGTGTCGAGGTACTTCGCCGACGCGTACTTTGCTGTCTTCAGGGCGAACTCCGCGCTCGTGCCCCCGATCACGATGGCGAGGTGGTAGGGCGGGCACGCCGCCGTGCCGAGCGACCGCAGCTTCTCGTCGAGGAAGCGCATCATCGCGTCCTCGTTGAGGATCGCCTTGGTCTCCTGGTAGAGGTAGCTCTTGTTGGCCGAGCCGCCGCCCTTGGCCATGAAGAGGAACTTGTACTGCGCCTCGTGGCCCGGGAGGGTGTCGGCGTAGAGCTCGACCTGGGCCGGCAGGTTGGAGCCGGTGTTCTTCTCCTCCCACGTCGTGATCGGCGCCATCTGCGAGTAGCGCAGGTTGAGGCGGGTGTACGCGTCGAACACACCCTCGCTGATTGCGCGCTCGTCGGTGCCCGCCGTCAGCACGTGCTGGCCGCGCTTGCCCATGACGATCGCGGTGCCGGTGTCCTGGCACATCGGCAGCACGCCACCGGCGGCAATGTTGGCGTTCTTGAGCAGGTCGAGCGCGACGAACTTGTCGTTGTTGCTGGCCTCCTCGTCCTCGAGGATGTTGCGCAGCTGCTGCAGGTGGCCGGGCCGCAGGTAGTGGGCGATGTCGTGCATCGCCGTCTCGGTCAGCAGCCGCAGGGCCTCAGGCTCGACCTCGAGGAAGGTGCGTCCGCCCGGCCCGTCGACGGCGCGCACGC
>NZ_JBFULD010000130.1:0-10756 GCF_056400505.1 Terrabacter sp. P5_B1 | reverse complement strand
GGCGTCGGTGACGACCAGGACGCGGTGCGCGCCGAGCACCCCGAGGTCGTGGCCGATCTCGTCGGCTGCCCCCGCGCCGAACTTCAGCTGCGGAGCGCCGTAGGTAAAGACGGACTCGGGGTTGGCAGGTGACCACGTCATGCGCCCACCCTAGGGTGGCACCCATGGCCAGGGACGGGACGGCAGGGACGCTCGTCGTCGGCGCGGGCCAGGCCGCCATCTCGCTCGTCACGGCCCTGCGCGAGCTCGGGGACGTCGAGCCGGTCGTCCTCGTCGGTGACGAGCCCGACGCGCCCTACGAACGCCCCCCGCTGTCGAAGAGCTACCTGCGCGGCGAGCACGACCGCGCCTCGCTCGTCTTCCACGACGCCGCGTGGTTCGCCGACCTCGGCGTCGAGCTCGTCACCGGCGACGCCGTGGCGGCGATCGAGCGGGATGCCCGTGGAGGCCGCGCCGTCACCGCCTCGGGCCGCACGCTCGGGTTCGACCGCCTCGCCCTGAGCACGGGCGCCGTCAACCGGGCGCTCCCCGTCGACGGCGCCGAGCTCGACCGGGTCCACTCGGTGCGCACCCTGGCTGACGCAGACCGGCTGGCGCCCCGGCTCCGCGAGGCGCGCGAGATCGTCGTCGTCGGGGGTGGCTTCATCGGGCTCGAGATCGCCGCGAGCGCCCGCGCGCTCGGCGCCGCGGTGACCGTCATCGAGGCGGGCGACCGCCTGCTCGGCCGGGCGGTCACACCGCTGCTGTCCGACGCCGTCCGCGACGCGCACGAACGCCGCGGCACGCGGGTCCTGCTGGGCGCCAGTGCTGTCCGCCTCATCGGTGAGGACGAGCACGCCGTCTGGGTCGAGCTCGCCGACGGCGCCGTGCTGGACGCCGACGTCGTGGTCGTCGGCATCGGCGTCGACCCTCGCACCGAGCTGGCCTCCCAGCTCGGGCTCACCGTCGAGCCGCGTGGCATCGTCGTCGACGAGCACGCCCGCACCTCCGACGGGCTCACCGTCGCGRCCGGCGACTGCACCGTCGGACCCAACCCCTTCGTCCGCGGGCTGGTCGGGCCGACACGCCTCGAGAGCGTGGCGCATGCCACCGACCAGGCACGCGCAGCTGCAGCGACCCTCGCGGGCCGCCCGGCGGCATACGCCTCCGTGCCGTGGTTCTGGAGCGACCAGGGTGACCTGCGGCTTCAGATCGCCGGTCTCCCCCACGGCGCCGACCAGACCGTCCTTCGCGGCGACCCTGCGGCAGAGCGGTTCTCGCTCCTCAGCTACCGGGACGGGCTGCTCATCGCCGTCGAGTCGGTGGGCAGCCCGACGGACTACCTCGCCGTGAAGAGAGCGCTCGAGAAGGGTATGACAATTCCGGCCGATTCCGCGGCGGACCCCTCCGTCCCGCTCAAGCGGCTCATCACGAGGGCCCGAGACACCCGCTCACCTTGACGCGCCCGGCGCCAGACCCTGCGCTAGCGTGAATCGTCGCCCAACGAAGGGACTGATCGCATGCACGCTCTCGCGGGTCTGCCCACCGCCGGCACCCTCATCAGCGCCAACGCCGTCGACTACGTCATCATCGCCCTCTACTTCGTCTTCGTCCTCGGCATCGGGGTCATGGCACGGCGATCGGTGTCCGACTCCATCGACTTCTTCCTCTCGGGCAGGTCGCTCCCGGCCTGGGTCACGGGTCTCGCCTTCATCTCGGCGAACCTCGGTGCCGTCGAGATCATGGGCATGTCAGCCAACGGTGCCCAGCTCGGCATCTCGGCCGTGCACTACTTCTGGGTCGGGGCGATCCCCGCCATGCTCTTCCTCGGCGTCGTGATGATGCCCTTCTACTACGGCTCGAAGGTGCGCTCGGTCCCGGAGTTCATGTTCCGCCGCTTCGGCACGGGCGCCCACCTCGTCAACGCGATCAGCTTCGCCTTCGCGCAGCTGCTCATCGCCGGCGTCAACCTCTACCTGCTCGGCTCGATCGTGCACGCGCTGCTCGGCTGGCCGCTCTGGATCGCGCTGCTCGTCGCGGCCGCGATCGTCCTGTCGTACATCACGCTCGGCGGTCTCTCAGCGGCGATCTACAACGAGGTGCTCCAGTTCTTCGTCATCGTCGCCGCGCTGCTGCCGCTGACCCTCATCGGCCTGAACCGCGTGGGAGGCGTGCAGGGTCTCAAGGACAGGATCACCGAGTTCGCTTCCACACCCGCCGCCGTGGCCGCGAAGGTGCCCTCGGCCGAGCAGCAGCTCCACTCGTGGCCGGGCCAGGCGCTCTCCGGCTTCGACTCACCGTTCTGGTCGATCGTCGGCATCGTGTTCGGCTTGGGTTTCGTGCTGTCCTTCGGCTACTGGACGACGAACTTCGTCGAGGTCCAGCGCGCCATGGCGTCCAACTCGATCTCGGCGGCTCGCAAGACGCCCATCATCGGGTCGTTCCCCAAGATGTTCGTGCCCTTCCTCGTCATCGTGCCGGGCATGATCGCCGCCGTCCTCGTCAAGGAGATCGGCCAGCTCAAGGCCGGTGGCTCGCCGCCCGGTGGCGCGTCCGGAGAGGGCGTCAAGTACAACGACTCCCTGCTGCTGCTGATGCGCGACATCCTGCCCAACGGCCTGCTCGGCGTCGCGATCGCCGGCCTGCTCGCGGCGTTCATGGCCGGCATGGCCGCCAACATCTCGGCGTTCAACACGGTCTTCAGCTACGACCTGTGGCAGCGCTACATCCGCAAGGACCACAGCGACGACTACTACCTACGCATCGGACGTCTCGCAACGGTCGGCGCCACGGTCATCGCCATCTTCACCGCCATCGTGGCGAGCTCGTTCAGCAACATCATGGACTACCTCCAGACGCTCTTCGGGTTCTTCAACGCGCCGCTCTTCGCGACCTTCATCCTCGGCATGTTCTGGAAGCGGATGACCGCCACCGCCGGCTGGGTCGGCCTCTCGGCCGGAACCCTCTCGGCCGTGCTCGTCGCCTTCCTCAGCGAGGACGCCTTCGGAACCCTCAGTCTCGGGGTCATCCCGCTGAAGGGCCAGGGCGCCGCGTTCGTCGCGGCATCGGCAGCCTTCGTCGTCGACATCATTCTCAGCGTCGTCGTGTCACTCGTGACCGAACCCAAGCCGGCCGGCTCGCTGCGCGGCCTCGTCTACTCCGAGACGCCGAGGGAGGACCTCGTCGACCCGGAGGAGCACCGGCTGCCGTGGTACCGGCGCACCCTGCCCCTCGCCGGTGTCTCGCTCGGCCTCGTCATCATCCTCAACATCTTGTTCTGACAGGAGCCCCGCCATGAGTGACCACCACGATCTCGACGCTCCCGCCCGCGACGGTGATGGGGCTGAGAAGCACACGGCGGGCGCCTTCGACATCCGCAACTTCATCGGCGGCCTCCTTGGCCTCTACGGCCTGATCCTGACGGCGCTCGGGATCTTCGGTGACAAGGCGTACGACAGGACGGGCAACATCAATGCCAACCTCTACGCCGGCATCGTCCTGCTCGTCATCAGCGCCGTCTTCATCACCTGGGCGCGGCTCAGGCCGATCGTCGTGCCCGCGCACGTCGAGCCCGTCGACGACGACCCGACGAGGCCGGCGCCGAGGCGACACCAGGGCGGGCACTGACACCGCTTGCCCGCTCGCAACCCGCCCGCCGTCCCCTGACGGTCAGGACGGGTTGCGAAGTCTCGGGCGCGGCTGGCAGACGGGACAGGAGAACGACGAGCGGTTCATGAACTGCTCACGGCGCATCAGGGCGCCGCACCGGTCGCACGGGGTGCCCGCGCGTCCGTATGCGTGGAGCGAGCGGTCGAAGTAGCCGCTCGCTCCGTTGACGTTGACGTAGAGCGCGTCGAAGCTCGTGCCGCCCTGGCCGAGCGCCTCGGCCATGACGTCGCGGGCATGGTCGAGGATCTTGCTGAGCACCGGCTTGCTCAGCGACGAGCACACTCGCTCACCGTGCACCTCGGCGCGCCAGAGGGCCTCGTCGGCGTAGATGTTGCCGATGCCCGACACGAGGGTCTGGTCGAGAAGGGCGCGCTTGACGGCGCTGTCGCGCTGCTTCATCCGCCTCACGACGGCGGTCTGGTCGTAGGCCGGCTCGAAGGGGTCGGGCGCGATGTGGGCCACCGACTCCGGGATGCCGTCGGGCCGAAGCGGTGACAGCGCCAGGCCACCGAACGTGCGCTGGTCGACGAACCTCAGCTGCAGGCCGTCGTCGGCGAAGTCGAACCGGGCATGGCAGTGCTTCTCCAGCGGCGCGTCAGCCGGTTCGACGAGCATCTGCCCACTCATCCCCAGGTGCACGATGAGGGCGTCCTCGCCGTCGAGGGCGAGCCAGAGGTACTTCCCGCGACGGGACGCCGCGGTGACGGTCACGTCGTGGAGCCGTGCGGCGAGGTCGTCGGGACCGGCGTCGTGGCGACGCGCCACGCGCACCCCGGTGATCCGAGTGCGAGTGACGTGGCGACCCACGACGTGGTCCTCGAGGCCACGACGCACGACCTCGACCTCGGGCAGCTCAGGCACGCGGCGTCAGGTCGGGCTGGGGCCGGTGATGTCGCCGGCGGGTCGGGACGTGCCCCGACGGTCGTCGAGCGTGTGCCAGGCCTCCTTGGCGGCCTTCTGCTCGGCCTCCTTCTTCGACCGGCCGTGGCCCTCGCCGAGCACCTCCTCGCCGACGACGACGCGGGCGTGGAACTCCTTCTCGTGGTCGGGTCCCTGCTCACCGACGCGGTACTCCGGTGACCCGAGCGCCGAGCCGGCCGCCATCTCCTGCAGGCTCGTCTTCCAGTCGAGTCCGGCCCCGAGCGTGGCGGCCTGCTCGATGATGGGGTCGAAGTGGTGGTGCACGAAGCGCGCGGCGAAGTCGATGTCGGTCGAGAGGAACACGGTGCCGATGAGCGCCTCGAGGGTGTCGGCGAGGATCGAGGCCTTGTCGCGGCCCCCGGTCGCCTCCTCACCCTTGCCGAGCATGACGTACTGCCCGAGGTCGAACATCCGGGCGACATCGGCGAGGGCGCGCATGTTGACGACGGCCGCGCGCAGCTTGGCCAGCTGCCCCTCGGCCAGGTCGGGGTGCTCGCGGTAGAGCGACTCGGTGACGACGAGCCCCAGCACGGAGTCGCCGAGGAACTCGAGGCGCTCGTTGTTGGGCAGGCCGCCGTTCTCGTAGGCGTACGAGCGGTGCGTCAGGGCACGCAGGAGCAGCGGCTCGTCGATGTCCTGGCCGACCACCTCACGGAGGTGGGCGATCAGAGCATCGACGGGCCGCTGCGGCACCGCCGGAACACCCCCAGCGCTCACGTCGCTCACGGGGCTGCTCACGGGGTGATCAGGCCTGGTGCTCGGTGCGCTCGGCGACGGCGTAGTGACGGCCCTTGTACGTGCCACACGAGGGGCACGCGATGTGCGGCTGGGTTGCCGCACCGCACTGCGGGCACGTGGTCAGCGTCGTCGGCGTTGCCTTCCAGTTCGCACGACGCGAACGGGTGTTGGAGCGCGACATCTTCCGCTTCGGGACAGCCACGTCAGTTCCTCTTCTCTTGCGGGTCGTTGCTCAGCAGTCCGCTGAGGGACGACCACCTCGGGTCGATCACTTCATGATGATGGTCCGGGTCCTCCGCGAGGTGCATCCCACACTCGGAACACAACCCCGGGCAGTCAGGCCGGCACACCGGTTGGAACGGCAGCGTCGGCACGACAGCGTCCCGGAGCACGGGCTCGAGGTCGATGAGGTCACCGACCAGCTCGTGCACCTCGTCCTCGTCCGAGTCGGCTCCCACCTCGTGGTGGTGCGCCGCCCGGTCGGCGTAGGCGAACAGCTCCTGGAAGCGCCCCTCGACATCGAGCTCGAGAGGATCCAGGCACCGCACGCAGGCGCCGGTCGCCGTGCCACTGACCGAACCCGTCACGAGGACACCTTCGACCACGGACTCCATGCGCACCTCGACCACGACCGGCTGGCCGGTCTTGATCGAGATGATGTCGGTTCCGAGGTCGTCGGGCAACGGCACCGTGCGCGAGAGCTCGAGCATCGTCCCGGGTCGCCGAACGAGCTCCCTGGTGTCGAGCACCAGAGAAGAACGGGGATCAGGACGGTCCATGGCTCCTGCGCACAGTAGAGGATTCGGTCCGCGCCAAGACGGACGTGGACCGACCTCCAAGGCTACTAGAGGGGCGCCGTGCGCCCAAATCAGACGAGACGCCCGCTCAGGGCTGCCAGGACCGGGTCCGGGACGAGACCCCGGACGTCGCCGCCGTAGCGCACGACCTCCTTGATGAGCGAGCTGGAGACGTGGGTCAGCGTGGGGTCGGCGGCGAGGAAGAGCGTCTCGACGCCGGTGAGGTGACGGTTCATGTGGGCCATGGGCAGCTCGTAGGCGAAGTCGGTGCCRCCGCGCAGCCCCTTGACCATCGTCGCCGCACCGACCTCGCGACAGACCTCGACGACCAGCGTGTCCGCCCAGGCGTCGATGCGCACGTTGGGCAGGTGGCCGACGGACTGCTCGATGAGGGCGATGCGCTCCTCGATGCCGAACGTGCCCTGCTTGCCCGGGTTGTGCAGGATCGCCACCACGACCTCGTCGAACAGCCTGCTGGCCCGGGTCACCACGTCGACGTGACCGTTGGTGATCGGGTCGTAGGAGCCGGGACACACACAGCGGCGCGCTTCGCTCGTCACGCGCTCAACCTACCGTCCGGGTCGTCGTCGTCGCGGGAGCGTCACGCCACGACGTCACCCGGCGTCGGCTCGGCGAACCACACCGCCGTCTCGCCGTAGCGCTTCTCGCCCGAGAGCTCGAGACCGTCCGGCCAGGTGGGCTGCGGCGACCGGCTGGAGCGCTCGACGACGACGAACGCGTCGGCCGCGAGCCACTCGCGCTCGACGAGGGCGGCCAGCACGGCGGCAAGGGCGTCCTCGGTCACGTCGTAGGGCGGGTCGAGCAGGACGAGGTCCATGCGCGCGCCGGCGGGTGGGCCCGCGGCGACCGCACGCTCGACGGCGTCGGCGATGACCCGGACCCCGGGGTGCCCCACGACACCGGCGTTGCTGCGGATGACCTTCGCGGCTGCGCGGTTGGACTCGACGAGCAGCACGAGCGCGGCGCCGCGGCTGGCCGCCTCGAGCCCGAGGGCGCCGGAGCCGGCGTAGAGGTCGAGGACATGGGCGCCGTCGAGCAGCCCGCGGTGCTCGAGGCGGCTGAAGAGGGCTTCCCTCACCCGGTCGGACGTGGGTCGGGTCGATGACCCCGGGGGCGTCTGCAGACGCCGTCCGCCGGCGACACCGCTGATGATGCGTGTCACCTCAGCCTCGCTCGAGCCATACGGCCTGGTCCTCGTCGAGGCGCATCGCGACGGCGGCGGCGAGCGCCGGGTGCTCACGCAGCTCGGGATCACGGTCGACGAGAGCGAATGCGTCCTCGCGGGCATCGGCGATGATCTGCTCGTCCTCCAGCCGGCCGAGGCGCAGGTGCCGGACCGAGTTGCCCCGACCGCTCTGTCGCGCGCCGAGGACGTCGCCCTCGCGGCGCAGCAGCAGGTCGGCCCGAGCGAGCTCGAACCCGTCGGTCGTCCCGGCGACCTGGTCGAGGCGCTCGGCCGCCCGCTCCCCCGCGCCCTGGGTCATGAGCAGGCAGAGGCCGGGCACCACACCACGGCCGACACGGCCCCGGAGCTGGTGCAGCTGGGAGATGCCGAAGCGGTCGGCGTCGACGACGACCATGACCGAGGCGTTCGGGACGTCGACGCCGACCTCGATGACGGTGGTCGCCACGAGCACGTCGATCTCGCCCGCGGAGAAGGCGCGCATCGTGGCGTCCTTGGCGTCGGGGTCGAGGCGCCCGTGCAGCACGTCGATGCGCACCCCGTCGAGGGCCGGGGTGGCGCGCAGGGTGCTGAGCATCGCGTAGACGCCGGTGAGGTCCTTGGTCTGGGCCTCGTCGCCGTCGGCCCGGTCCTCACCGTCCTCACCGGTCTCCCAGTGGGCGTCCCAGCCGGCGTCCTCGTCGGAGGTGTCCCGGGAGGACGCTGCGACCGAGCCGGGCTCGTCGTCGACGTCGCCGATGCGCGGGCACACGACGTAGGCCTGGTGCCCCTTGGCGACCTCCTCCGCGACGCGCTGCCACGTGCGGTCGATCCAGCCGGGCTTGTCGGCGTCGACGACGTGCGTCGCGATGGGCGAGCGTCCGCGGGGCAGCTCGCGCAGCGTGGAGGTCTCCATGTCGCCGAAGACCGTCATCGCCACGGTGCGCGGGATCGGCGTCGCCGTCATGACGAGCACGTGGGGAGGACGGATGCCCTTCTCCCGCAGGGCATCCCGCTGCTCGACGCCGAAACGGTGCTGCTCGTCGACGACGACGAGCGCGAGGTCGGCGAACTGGACGTGCTTCTGGATGAGGGCGTGCGTGCCCACGACGATGCCTGCCTCGCCGGAGGCCGCGTCGAGCAGGGAACGGCGACGCGTGGCGGTGCTGTGGCTCYCGGTGAGCAGCGCCACGGTGGTGCCGAACTCCGAGCCGCCGAGCATCCCGCCCTGGGCGAGGTCGCCCAGCATCGCCGTGATCGACCGGTGGTGCTGGGCGGCCAGCACCTCGGTCGGGGCGAGCAGGGCTGCCTGGCCGCCCGCGTCGATGGCGGCCAGCATCGCCCGGAGGGCGACGACCGTCTTGCCCGAGCCGACCTCCCCCTGCAGCAGGCGGTGCATCGGGCGCTCGGACGCGAGCTCGGACGCGAGGACCTCGCCGATCTCGCGCTGGCCCTCCGTCAGCTCGAAGGGCAGCCGGGCGTCGAAGGCCGCGAGCAGGCCGCCCGGGCGTGGTGGCCGTGGCGTCGCGAGCTCGGACTCGGCGGCCTTGCGGCGCTGGGCGAGGATCGTCTGGAGCACGAAGGCCTCGTCGTACTTGAGCCGGTCGAGGCCCCGCGCCGGCTGGTCGTCGACGGCCGGGCGGTGGACGAGCTCGAGCGCGACGGCACGCTCGACGAGGCCGCGCGCCACGCGTACGTCGTCGGGGACGGGCTCACGGATGCGGTCGACCGTGTCGAGCGCGGTGTGGACCAGCTTGCGCAGTCGCAGCGAGTTGAGCTTGCCCGTCGTGGAGTAGACGGGGACGCGATGGGTGCGGTACCACTCGACGGCAGCCTCCCCCGCGGCCTCGTCGTCGAAGAGCTCGTACTCGGGGTGGGTCAGCTGGAGGCGACGGCCGTAGGCGCCGATCTGCCCGACGAAGAAGCCCCGCGCCCCGGGCTGGAGCTTGCCCTCGTGGCCGTAGGCGCTGAAGAACGTCACGTCGAGCTCGTTGCCGAGGTCGTCGCCGATGACGACGGTGAGCATCTTGCCCCGGCGGTTGCGCATGGATCGCGTCGACGCGGTCTTGACCTCGGCCACCACGAGGACGTCCTCGCCGACGTGCAGCGACGAGAGGTCGGTCAGCTGGCCGGGCCGCACGTAGCGTCTCGGCACGAACTCGAAGAGGTCGGCCACGCTCAGCAGGCCCTTGGTGCGAGCGAGCTGCTCGGCCTCGTTCTTCTTGACGAGCTTGGTCAGCGGCGAGTCCTCGGTGAGCACGGGCATGTCATTCCACCCCCAGCAGCACGGGATAGACGGCCTGTCCGCCGTCGATGAGGGACACCTCGATGCCGTGCTGGCCGCGGCGCGCCTCGTCGGCGACGGCAGCGATGAGGCCGTCCGGTGCGTCGATGCCGGCAACCACGGTGACGAGCTCGCCTCCGCTCGCGAGGAGGCGCCGGACGACGTCGCGGGTCACGGCGAGCTGGTCGGAACCGACGATGACGACGTCGCCGTCGACGACCCCGAGGACGTCGCCCGCCTGGCACGGGCCACCGCTCGTGAGCGCGGCCCGGTTGGCGACGGTGACCGCGCCGTGCCGGGTGGCCGACGCGGCTGCCTGCATGGCCAGGACGTTGGCCGAGGCGGCGGCGGCCGGCTCGAAGACAGCGAGGGCCGCGATGCCCTGGACGGCGGTGCGCACGTGGACGAGGTGCGCCTCGATGCCGTCGTCGGCGACCGCGCGCACAGCTGCCGCGGCGGCCAGGAGCGTGTCGCCGTCGTTGGGCAGGACGACGACGCCCGACGCGCCCCGGGCGTGCTGCTCGCGGATCGCGTTGATGAGTCCGCCGGTGGAGGCTCGCCGGCCGGGGCCGGAGCGCACGACGACGGCACCGGCATCCTCGAAGAGGCCTTCGAGCCCGACGCCGGCCGCGCAGGCCACGATCGCGGCCCCCGTGCGTGACGACGCGGTGCGTCCCTCGGACGATTCGACTCTGCGGCCGAGGCCGTGGGCCCCCTCGAGGCTCGTGATGCGCACGCGGTGCGGCCGCCCTGCCTCGATGCCGGCCTCGACGGCAGCGCCGGCGTCGTCGACGTGCGCGTGGACGTTCCACTCACCGTCCCCACCGACCACGAGGACGGAGTCACCGAGCTGCACGAGGCGGCTGCGGAGAACGTCCACCGCCGTGTCGTCGGAGTCGGCGAGGAAGTACATCACCTCGTACTCGGGCATGCCCTCCTCGTCGGTGCTCGCGCTCGGGTGGACGTCGTGGGCAGCACCAGGCAGGTCGGGACGACGCCGGAAGCGACGCCCCGAGTCGTCGGCATCGGAGCGAGCTCGCTGGCCGGCACAGACGCGTTCGAGACACTCGAGCAGCACGACGAGTCCCGCGCCGCCGGCGTCGACGACGCCGGCGCGGGCGAGCACCTCGAGCTGCTCCGGGGTGCGCGCGAGCGCCTCTCGCGAGGCCTCGACCGCCGCCAGGG
>NZ_JBFULD010000129.1:0-10847 GCF_056400505.1 Terrabacter sp. P5_B1 | reverse complement strand
GTCGTATGCCGTCCGCTCGCGTCCCGCTCGCCGGTCGCGTCGTCGCCGCCCCCACGCTGCGCCGACCCGCCCCGCGTGCTGCGCTCCGTGCGTCCGCGCACGATGCCGATGAAGTCCTCGATGCGCGGGTCGTCGTCGTCGACGCGCCACGCGAGGGCCACGCCTGAGGGGGCGACACCGGTGACCGGGAGATGCACGACGTCCTTGCGGTGGTGCAGTCGGGCCACCGACATCGGCACGATGACCATGCCCGACCCGGTCGCGACGACGGACACGGCCTGCTTGGTCGTCATGGGGGGCATGGCCGCGGCCCGCTGTCGGGCCTCCGAGGTCGCGACGTCGGCCCACTCGGGCACGTCGGACGGGTCCTGCACGAGCACCTCGTCGGCGAGGTCGGTGACGTCGACCTCGTCGAAGGCGGCCGCGACGTGGTCCTTGGCGACGACGACGACCGGGACCTCCTCGTAGAGGGGGATGACGTGCAGGCCGTCGCGCTCGACCGGGAGCCGCAGCAGGACCATCGAGGCGGTGCCGTCCCTCAGGTGCGTCACAGCTTCGGCGTCGTCCACGGGGGCGGCCTCGAGGACGGAGTCCGGCATCCGTTGCGACCAGACCCGCACCCACTTGTCGGGCGTCACTCCGGGCACGAACTCGACGCGGAACGGTTCCGTCATGAATGGGCCTTCGCGTCGGGAGCGGTCTGGAGAGGCTGGGCGCGGCGGCGATGTGGCCCGCGGTTGCTTCGAGGCTAGTCCACGCCGACTGCGGTCACGGTGGCGCGTGGGCCACGCCCTAGGCTGGTCCCATGAGCACGCCGAAGCCGCAGACCATGAAGCCCCAGACGGCCGCGAAGAAGCTCGGTGTCCTGCTCTCGGAGACCCCAGACGAGTTCCGCGCCGGCGCGGTGAGCCGCTCCGAGCTCAACGCGCTGCAGGCCGACCCGCCCGAGTGGCTGGCGTCCTTGCGCCGCAACGGCCCGCACACGCGTCAGGAGACGGCGCGCCGGTTGGGCATCTCGAACTCGGGGCTGGCCCGCGGCGGGGTGGGCGAGCACCTGACGACTGACGAGGTCAAGGCCCTGCTCGACGAGATGCCCGCATGGCTCGTGGCCGAGCGCGACATCTTCGCCCAGGTGCGCGCCGAGGAAGCGAGGCTCAAGGCCCGCGACGCCGAGCGCGCCTGACGCCCCAGTCGAGTGCGCAGTTCCCGACGTGAGCAAGTGCGCACTCGACTCGGGCTGTGGGTGCCCTACGGGTCGAGTGCTCAGTTCCCGACGTGAGGAAGTGCGCACTCGACTGGGGCTGCGGCGGGCTCCTTGGGTCGAGGGCTTGGTTCCCGACGTGAGGAAGTGCGCACTCGACTGGGGCTGTGGCCGGCTCCTCGGGTCGAGTGCTCGGTTCCCGACGTGAGGAAGTGCGCACTCGACTGGGGCTGCGGCCGGCTCAGCGGTGCTGGGCGGTCCAGGAGCCCGCGCTCGCGGCCTCTGCGATGAGATCGGCGACCTCGACGTGGTTCTCGCGGACCAGTCCTGTCGTGACGCGGACGTGGCCCCCGGGCCCGGCGACGCGTTCGACGGAGAACGGTGAGCCCGGGGTCACAGCGACGCCCTGGCTGGCCAGCCGGAGGACGGCGGCGGCCTCGTCCCGCACCGGAACCCAGATGTTGAGGCCGTCGGTGCCCGGCACGTCGATGCCGTGCGTCGCGAGGCGGGTCACGACGAGATCCCGGCGACGGGCATACTCCGCCCGGGCCGAGGCGATCCCGGACACGCACGCCTCGTCGCGCAGCAGACCGGCAAGGACGCGTTGCAGCAGGCGGCTCGTCCACCCCTGACCGATGGCTCGCGCGTGGCGCACCGGGGCGAGCAGCGCATCCGGGCCGCTCAGGGCGGCGATCCGCAGGTCCGGGCCGTGCGACTTGCTGAAGCTGCGGATGTGCAGCACCTGGTCGGGAATCCACGCACCGAGGCTGACCGGCGCCGCGGTCGCGATCGGGCCGCTCGAGTCGTCCTCGATGATGATGCAGTCGTGACCGCGCAGCAGGGCGGCGAGGCGGCGAGCCCGAGTCGGTGACATGGAGACGCCGGTCGGGTTCTGTCCGCGTGGCTGGATCACGACCGCGGTCGGCCGTCGGGGGAGGAGCGCCGCGACGCGGTCGAGGTCGAGCCCCGTCTCGTCGAGCGGCACCCCGACGACGTCGACCCCGCGGTCCTCCAGCAGGTCGAGCAGAGGAGGGAACCCCGGGTTCTCCAYGACGACGAGGTCTCCGGGGCGCAGCAGCGCCCGCGTCACGAGGTCGAGGGCGTCCATGGCGCCGTCGACGACGAGGAGGTCGTCGGCGGCATACGGCCAGTCCCGCGCCAGCTCGCCGCGCAGCTCGTCGAGCACGGGGTCATCGAGGTAGCTGCTCGGCGTCGTCGGGTCGGTCAGGGCCGAGAGGACGGGCACGAGGGCGGGCAGCAGCTGGCTGTCGGGGATGCCGGTCGAGAGGTCGAGGCTGACGGGTGACTCGTGCCGCAGGGCCCGGGTGTAACGCGCGCCGCCCCGTGCGGTCGGTGCGACGGTCGTGCCCCGCCGACCGTCGGAGCGGATCGTGCCGGAGCGCGCGAGCAGCTGCCAGGCCGCGCTCACCGTCGTGGGGGACACCATCAGCTCCTCGGCCACCCGCCGGATGGGAGGCAGTCGGTCGCCCGGCTGCAGGGCGGCGTCGCGGATGGCCCGCGACACGGCTTGGGCGAGTCCCTTGGCCGTCGGTGCTTCGAGGCGCTCCTCGATGGAGGAGATGACGCTGCGCATCTTCGTAACATAGCAATCCATCCTTTGTGTGGGGTAAAGCCAACACGTAGCGTTGGGGTCATGACGACTCCTGACGTGACGACCATCGACCACTGGATCTCGGGCACCCGCGTGCCTGGGACCTCCGGCCGCAGCGCTCCCGTTCACGACCCCGCGACGGGCCGCCAGACCGGCGCGGTGGCGCTCGCATCCACCGCTGAGGTCGACGCCGCGGTCAAGACGGCGGCCGCTGCCGCCCGGGACTGGAGGACGAGCTCGCTCTCGAAGCGGGCGGCTGTGCTCTTCGCCTTCCGTGAGCTGCTCCACACCCGCACCGACGAGCTCGCCGCGATCGTCACCGCCGAGCACGGCAAGGTCCTGTCGGACGCCGTCGGCGAGATCGCCCGAGGACTCGAGAACGTCGAGTTCGCGACCGGCGTGCCCCAGCTGCTCAAGGGCGGTTTCTCCGAGCAGGCCGCGAGCGGGGTCGACGTCTACAGCATCCGACAGTCGCTTGGCGTCGTAGCGGGCATCACGCCCTTCAACTTCCCCGTCATGGTGCCGCTCTGGATGTGCGCCAATGCCATCGCGTGCGGCAACGCCTTCGTCCTCAAGCCGAGCGAGAAGGACCCGTCGGCCGCGCTCTTCCTCGCGCAGCTGTGGAAGGAGGCCGGTCTGCCCGACGGCGTCTTCTCTGTCGTGCACGGCGACAAGGAGGCCGTCGACGCACTCCTCGACCACGAGGAGATCGCGGCCGTCAGCTTCGTCGGTTCGACGCCGATCGCGAAGTACATCTACGAGCGGGCCACGGCGAACGGCAAGCGTGTCCAGGCACTCGGCGGCGCGAAGAACCACGCTCTCGTCCTGCCGGACGCGGACATCGACATGGCCGCAGACGCCATCGTGTCCGCGGCGTACGGGGCGGCCGGCGAGCGGTGCATGGCACTCTCGGTCGCTGTGGCCGTCGGCGACGTCGGCGACGACCTCGTGTCGGCCATCTCCTCCCGTCTCCCGAAGCTCACTGTCGGCCCGGGTGCCGTGGAGGGCACGGACATGGGCCCGCTCATCACCCGCGAGCATCGCGACAAGGTCGCGGGCTACGTCGCCGCGGGGGCCGAGGCCGGCGCGACCGTCGTCGTCGACGGCCGCGAGCAGGACGTCCCGGACGACGGCTTCTTCCTCGGTATGACGCTCCTCGACGACGTCACTCCCGACATGACCGTCTACCGCGACGAGATCTTCGGGCCGGTGCTCTCGGTCGTCCGGGTCGCGACGTACGACGAGGGTCTGGCCCTCATCAACCGCAACCCGTATGCCAACGGCACCGCGATCTTCACCCGCGACGGCGGCGCCGCCCGCCGGTTCCAGAACGAGGTCGAGGTGGGGATGGTGGGCATCAACGTGCCCATCCCCGTGCCCGTCGCGTACTACTCCTTCGGCGGGTGGAAGGACTCGCTCTTCGGCGACACCCACATGTACGGCCCGGAGGGCATCAACTTCTACACGCGCGGCAAGGTCGTGACGCAGCGGTGGCCGGACCCGGCCACCTCGGCCGTCGACCTCGGCTTCCCGCGCACCCGATGAGAGAGGACGCAGCCATGACCGAGCTCGGCCAGCGCACCGTGGTCAAGGACCTCCTCGACCAGATGGGCGCCGACGAGGTGCGGGCCCTCGACCGCGCCCACGTCTTCCACTCCTGGTCCGCCCAGGGGCTCATCGACCCGCTGCCCATCGCGCGCGCCCAGGGTTCGTACTTCTGGGACTACGACGGCAAGCGCTACCTCGACTTCAGCAGCCAGCTCGTCAACGTCAACATCGGCTACAACCACCCGAAGGTCGTCGCGGCGATCCAGGAGCAGGCGGCCCGGCTCGCGACGATCCAGCCGTCCTTCGCCAACGACGCCCGCAGCGAGGCCGCCCGGCTCATCACGGAGGTGGCGCCCGAGGGCCTCTCGGCCGTCTTCTTCACCAACGGCGGCGCGGAGGCCAACGAGAACGCCCTCCGGATGGCGCGCCTGCACACCCGCCGCCACAAGGTCCTCGCGACCTACCGCAGCTACCACGGGGCGACCGCCGGATCGATCACCCTGACCGGTGACCCTCGTCGCTGGCCGTCGGAGCCGGGCCTGCCCGGGGTCGTGCACTTCTGGGGTCCCTACACCTATCGCTCGGCCTTCCACTCCGAGACCGAGGAGCAGGAGCGCGACCGCGCCCTGGCGCACCTCCGCGACACGATCATGGTCGAGGGCGCGCACACGATCGCGGCGATCATCCTCGAGACGGTCGTCGGCACGAACGGCATCCTCGTGCCCCCGGACGGCTACCTCCAGGGCGTGCGTGACCTCTGTGACGAGCACGGGATCATGCTGATCGCGGACGAGGTCATGGCGGGCTTCGGCCGGTGCGGCGAGTGGTTCGCCGTCGACCACTGGGGCATCCGCCCCGACCTCATCACCTTCGCCAAGGGCGTGAACTCCGGCTACGTGCCCCTCGGCGGCGTCGTCATCTCCGACGAGATCCGGGCGACCTTCGACCAGCGCGCGTTCCCCGGCGGCCTGACTTACTCGGGTCACCCGCTCGCCTGCGCCTCTGCCGTGGCCTCGATCAACGCCTTCCGCGAGGAGGGCATCATCGAGAACGCCCGGATGCTCGGCACCGACGTCATCGGCCCGCGCCTGGGGGAGATCGCGGCCCGCCACCCGAGCGTCGGCGACATCCGCGGGCTCGGCGTCTTCTGGGCGGTCGAGCTGGTGCGGGACCGCGACACACGCGAGCCCCTCGTGCCGTACAACGCCGGAGGACCGGCCGCCCAGCCGATGGGAGCGTTCGCCGCCGCGTGCAAGGAGCGCGGACTGTGGCCCTTCACCCACTTCAACCGGACCCACGTCGTGCCGCCCTGCACCACCACGCCCGAGGAGGTGGAGGAGGGACTCGCGGTGCTCGACGAGGCGCTCGCCGTGGCGGACACCTTCACGGTCTGACCCACCCGGGCTCGTCCGCGGTCGGGCCCGTATGCCGGGGGCCGGCTCTCGTGAGCTGCCCCCACGGTTCCGCCCACGGCGCCCCGGGCGCTGGCGCCCGCCCAGCGCGGCGGCCCCCATTGCGTAGACGGGGTGGGGAGGCGGTGCGAGACTTGATGGGCAAGTCCAATGAGCGAGGAGAAGGGCACCGCCTGACGAGGGTCCCTCCCCAGGCGGTCGCGGGCCGCGTCGTGAGGACCACTCCCGCGACAGCCGGAACTTCGTCGTCAGGCCGCCGGCCTGCTCGCCCGGGGTGCTCTCGCACCGACCAACCGGCCGTACGCCTCGGCGCCCTTGAGGAGCAATGGAGCCCGGCTGACTGGCAGCCGGTCGATCCGGATAGGAGAGGCTCCGATGTCTGATACGCATATGACCACCCCCACCGCGGGCATGACCGCAGCCACTGCCCCGCTGACCCCCGTGGCCCCGGCCCCCTCGGCAGCAGCCGCCATCGCCGACCCGGCCCCCCTCGGCCTGGCCGCCTTCGCCATGACGACGATGGCACTCAGCGTCGTCAACGCCGGCATCCTCAACGCCGCCCTCGCTCCGGCAGTGCTGGGGCTGGCGCTCTTCTACGGCGGCGGCACCCAGCTGCTCGCCGGCATGTGGGAGTTCCGCCGGGGCAACACCTTCGGCGCAGTGGCCTTCAGCTCGTTCGGCGCCTTCTGGCTCTCGTACTGGTTCATGGCGACCTTCATCCTCAGCGCCCCGGCCTTGGTGGCCGTGGCCGCCCAGGTGCACCAGGCGGTCGGGCTCTACCTGCTCGGCTGGGCCATCTTCACCGCCTACATGACGGTTGGGTCATTCCGCGTCAGCGGAGCCGTCGCCGCCGTCTTCGTGCTGCTGACGCTCACCTTCGTGGCCCTGTGCATCGGGGCGTTCGCCGCCCAGATCCCGTCCACCTCGTCGTGGACCAAGATCGGCGGGTGGCTGGGGCTCGCCACGGCGCTGGCGGCGTGGTACGCGTCGTTCGCCGCGGTCACGAACTCGACGTTCAAGCGGACCGTCATGCCCACCTGGCCGATGGCTCCCGCCGAACACATCGGCTGACCCTGCAGACCGGACGCGTTCGCAGATCTGCGCGGAGGAGGCGGCACGGTCTGTCGGACGGGCCTGATCCACCGGTTTAGGGTTAAATCGGAGGTCTGCCCGGCTTTGTCGGGAGATCCACAGTGGGTCGGAGGGTCGTTCGCTCACGGACCGGGACGACCCGACCTGCGGTTCGCCTCGACGAGCCGTCGGGCCCTAGACTCGCACGGCATGAAACGCCCCTCCAAGATCCCCTTCGGGGCGCCCGCGAGCCGTCCCGTTCCCGTCGACGAGGTGGGCCGATGACCCGCCTGTTCCGCCGCGCCGTACGCGCCTACCAGCTGCACTGCGCCCGTGAGGACGCCCGCCTGCGAGGCATCGTCGTCCCACTCGGCGTATGGGTCTGTGGCTGCCGTCACGTCAGTCTCGACAGGCTGGCCTTCGTGCACCACCTCGACGAGGTGCACGCCTGATCTCGGAGGCCGGCAACAGCCCGCGGGCTGGTCGTCGGACCCCAACTTGCTCTCAGGCTCGTCTCGCACACTGAGGGACTGCGCTGACCTGACCGAGAACAAGGAGATCGAGTGGATCGACGACCTCACCGTCACCGACGGAGGGCCGTGACCGGACGGCGCCCACCCGGGCGCCTGCGGGACCGGCTCATCCTCGGCGCCGCGACCATCACGGCGGTGCTCGTCGGGGCGGCGCCCGCCGTCGGCCAGTCCCTCAGTGACGGCACGCCCGTGAACGTCGTCGGCCCGCCGGCCACGGTGCTGCGCGCCGATGCGCACGGCCAGGGCCGTCTCGTCGAGGCGTTCGGTGACGTGCGTCGCGCACGCAACATCGCCGTGATCGTGCCCGGAGTCGGCTGGACGGGCCCACTGCTCAGCGACGAACGCGGAGCCGGGCGACGGCATCCAGCGGTGCAGGCGCGCAGCCTCCTCGCCGCGATGCAACGGCAGGCCCCTGGAACGCCTGCTGCGGTGGTGATCTGGCTCGACTACGACCCACCCGCCGGGATCAATGCGGATGCCGCACGCTCCGACCGTGCCCTCGACGGGGCTCCCCGCCTGGCCTACTTCGTCGACAGCCTCTCGCGCTCGGCCACGGTGAGCGTGGTGTGCCACAGCTACGGCTCGGTGGTCTGCGCCCACGCGGCACCCCGGCTGCGCATCGCATCCCTCGTCGTCGTCGGCTCTCCGGGGATGGACGTCTGGACCCGGGCCGCCCTGCACACGAAGGCGACCGTGTGGGCCGGCCTCGCCCCCGACGACCCGATCGGGGTCGTACCCCACACCCGTGTGGAGGGATTCGGCCACGGCGCCGACCCGACGGCGACCGCCTTCGGGGCGAGGGCGCTCCCGGTCGACGGCGCGCACGGGCACAACGGCTACCTCGTCGCTGGCACGGGTTCACTGCGCGCGATCGCGCAGATCGCGACCGGCCAGGGCGCGACCGTAGCCGTACCGGCCCCGTAGGTCGGGGTGGCCCACTCGGCGCTCATTCGTCGTCGGGGTCGGCCTCGCCGGTGACGTTGGGATCGATGGCGCGCGTCGCGGCGTCCTCGGGCAGCGGCGGGGGAGTGCCACCCCAGGCCGGACACAGGGCCCGGTGGTCGCACCAGTCGCAGAGCCGGCTCGGGCTCGGGCGCCAGTCGCCGGTCGTCGCTGCACGCTCGATCGCCTGCCACAGTGCCTTGACCTTGCGCTCGGTGCCGAGCAGGTCCTGCTCGTCCGGCTCGTAGGCGACGATCTCGCTGTTGCCGAGGTAGACGAGCTGCAGGCGCTTGGGCATGACACCGCGCTGTCGCCACAGCACGAGTGCATAGAACTTCATCTGGAAGAGGGCCTTGGCCTCGAAGTGCTCGGAGGGCGAGCGCCCGGTCTTGTAGTCGACGACACGCATCGCACCCCCCGGCGCCACGTCGAGGCGGTCGACGTAACCGCGCAGGACGAGCCCGTCGATCTCGGTCTCGACATAGAGCTCGCGCTCGGCGGGCTCGAGGCGAGTCGGGTCCTCGAGGCCGAACCACGTCTGCAGCAGCGTGGCGGCTCCGGCGAACCACTCGTCGGTGCGCCCGTCGTGCTCGGCGAGCAGGTCGAGCATCGCCGGCTCCTCATCGGCCAAGCGCTCCCACTCCTGCGGCACGAGGCCCACGGCCGCTTCGATGGTGCGTTCGCTGGCGGGCAGGTCGAAGAGCCGCTCGAGGACGGCGTGCACGAGGGTGCCCCGGGCCGTCGCCTGCGTCGGAGGCGACGGGAGCTTGTCGATGACCCGGAAGCGGTAGAGCATCGGGCACGACATGAAGTCGGAGGCCCGACTCGGGGACAGCGCTGCAACCATGGGGCGACTGTATGCCGCGGCAGCGACACCGCCCCGCCGACGCCCACAGGCCACAGACCACAGGCCACAGACAGGTCCGGCACAGGGCGCCCCGCCAGGCAGGGCATAGGGTCGAGTCCATGAGCACTCCCGTCCGCCCCTCCGCGGCCCACGGGTGGCGGATCGGCAGCCTCGCCGGGACCCCGGTGTATCTCGGCCGCTCCTGGCCGATCATCCTCGTGCTCATCGTCGTCGTCTTCGGACCCAACCTCGCGCGGCCCGACCGCGGCGCTTCTTACGGCTACCTGCTGGCGGCCGGCTACGCCGTGCTTCTTCTCGTCTCGGTGCTCGTGCACGAGGCGGCCCACGCTCTTGCCGCGCGCTGGCGCGGTCATCCGGTCAGCCGGATCGTGGCTGACGTCTGGGGTGGGCACACCGTCTACGACGCGACCCGCAGCTCGCCGACCACGACCGCGCTCGTCGCCGTCGTGGGTCCGCTCTCCAACCTGGTCCTCGCCGGTGTGGTCTGGGGCATCCGTGCCCTGACGACGAACGAGACGGCCCTGACGCTGCTCGGCATCGTCGCCTTCGCGAATCTCCTCGTCGGCCTCTTCAACCTGCTCCCCGGCCTGCCGCTGGACGGCGGCCAGATCGTCAGCGCCCTGGTGTGGCGGGCCACCGGGAGCAAGGGCCGCGGCCTCGTCGCGGCCGGCTGGCTGGGCCGGGTCGTGGCCGTGCTGACCGTCGCGTGGTTCGCCCTGCGTCCCCTCGCCGAGGGGCGCTCACCCGAGATCTTCGACCTCGTCTGGCCCGTGGCGATCGCCTTCTTCCTGTGGCAGGGCGCTTCGGGCGCCGTCCGGGCCGGGCACATCCACGAGGCGACCGCCGGCCTCGCGACCGACGTGCTCGCGCCGTTGTCGCTCGTCGCGGCCACGACATCGCTGGCACACGTGGAGGCGGAGGTGGCCGCTGGCGCCTGGGTGGCGGCGACCGACCCCACCGGGTGGCCCCTCGGCGTCGTCGACGCGGACTCCGCCGCCGCCGTGCCGGCCGAGGGACGCGATCGCACCGCGATCGCCTCCGTCACGGTGGCCCAGCCCGCGGCGTGGGTCGTCGCCCTGCCCGCCGACGCCGTGCTGACGGATCTCATCGGTGTCATGAGCGAGCGGGAGCTGCCGCTCGCCGTGGTCGTCGACGAGGCGACGCGCGACATCCGCGGGCTGGCGAGCGCCGAGCGGATCAATGCCGTCGTGGGGGCCGAGCTGTCCCGCCGCGGCCGCCGCTGACCCAGAGCACAGCACCCCGGCGCCGTCTCGAAGTCGAGTGCGCACTTCCCCCTGCCGGGGAGTGGCCTCTCGAGCGTCGGTGGGTCGACTCGATCGCGTATGCCGTGTCGTGGGGACCCCGTGTCGTGCCGGGGGTGTGCGCAGCGGCGTCCACATCCCCTTCGTCGTCCCGGACGTTGTCCCCAGGTCGACGGCCTCGGCGACGCGCCGCCCCGATCACCCCTCACCGTTGGGCACAGGGCCCGACACGCGGGCCGGAGGGAGGCATCATGGCCACGAGACAGCCCACGACGAGCCGGACCACGACGAGCACCAGCCCTGACGGCACCGTCGCGGGGCGCAACGAGGTGGCCCTGACCGGGCGCCTGGCCGCCGGGGCCGAGGAGCGTGAGCTGCCCAGCGGTGACCACATCGCC
>NZ_JBFULD010000128.1:0-10852 GCF_056400505.1 Terrabacter sp. P5_B1 | reverse complement strand
GGCCGTGGCCTCGTGGCCGGGCACGGTCGGCAGCAGGGTGCCACCCACCTTGGCCAGGCCGCGCGTCGCGTGGGACGCGACGGCATACACCTGCGTCTTGTGCTTGCGGAAGGCCTTGCGCAGGCGCAGGAAGACGATCGGGCTCTCGTCCTCGGGCTCGAAGCCGACGAGGAGGACGGCCTTGGCGGCCTCGAGGTCGGCGTACGTCACGGCGCCGCTGGCGGGACCGGTCGCGGCAACGTGCTCGGCGAGGAAGGCGACCTCCTCGGCCGAGTGCGGCCGGGCACGGAAGTCGACGTCGTTCGTGCCCAGCACGACGCGGGCGAACTTGCCGTAGGCGTACGCGTCCTCGGCGGACACGCGGCCGCCGACGAGCACGCCGGCGGTCCTGGCGCGGGACAGTCCGGCAGCCGCAGCCGCAAGGGCCTCCGGCCAGCCGACCACCTGGAGCTCGCCGCTCTCGTCACGCACCATCGGCAGCTGGATGCGGTCGGGCAGCGTGGCGTACGTGAAGGCCCACCGGCCCTTGTCGCAGTTCCACTCCTCGTTGACGGCTTGGTCCTCGGCCGCCATCCGGCGCAGCACGACGCCGCGACGGTGGTCGGTGCGGATGGCGCAGCCGCTCGCGCAGTGCTCACAGACCGACGGCGTCGACACGAGGTCGAACGGGCGGCTGCGGAAGCGGTAGGCGGCGCCGGTCAGCGCGCCGACCGGGCAGATCTGGACGGTGTTGCCCGAGAAGTAGCTCTCGAACGGCTTGTCCTCGTAGATGCCGATCTGCTGCAGCGCGCCCCGCTCGACGAGCGCGATGAAGGGGTCGCCGGCGACCTGGTCTGAGAAGCGGGTGCAGCGCGCACAGAGCACGCAGCGCTCGCGGTCGAGCAGCACCTGCGAGGAGATGTTGACCGGCTTGGGGTAGGTGCGCTTGACGTCCTCGAAACGCGACACCGGGCGACCGGCGCTCATGGCCTGGTTCTGCAGGGGGCACTCGCCGCCCTTGTCGCAGACCGGGCAGTCGAGCGGGTGGTTGATGAGGAGCAGCTCCATGACGCCCTGCTGCGCCTTGTCGGCGACCTTGGACGTGTGCTGCGTGTTGACGACCATGCCCTCCGAGACCGTCATCGTGCACGACGCCTGCGGCTTGGGCATGGGTCGGACGTTGCCCTCGCGGTCGGGCATCGCGACGTCGACGAGGCACTGGCGGCACGCGCCGACCGGGTCGAGCAGCGGGTGGTCGCAGAAGCGCGGGATCTCGATGCCCACGGTCTCGGCGGCCCGGATCACGAGCGTGCCCTTGGGCACGCTGACGGGCACGCCGTCGATCGTCAGGCCGACGTGGTCGGGGTTCGGGGGCACCTGCGCGTTGCCGCCCTGGTCGACGGCGTTGCCGCCTGCGGACGGGGAGGTCGTGACGGTCATGCGGACACCATCCCGCTGGACTCCTTGGTCGACGTGGGGGCCGGGACCGGGAAGAGCACCGACCGCTCCGGCGGGAACAGCTCGTGCGCCGGGGTGTGCATGCCGGCCTCGAACTCCTCGCGGAAGTACTGGACGGCCGACGTGATCGGGCTCGTGGCCGCGTCACCGAGCGCGCAGAAGCTGCGGCCGAGGATGTTGTCGCAGATGTCGACGAGCTTGGCGATGTCGTCCTGCGTCCCCTCGCCCGCCTCGATGCGGTTCATGATCTGGCGCAGCCACCACGTGCCCTCACGGCACGGGGTGCACTTGCCGCAGGACTCGTGGGCGTAGAAGTCGGTCCACCGGGCCACGGCGCGCACGACCGAGACGGTCTCGTCGAAGACCTGCAGCGCGCGGGTGCCGAGCATCGAGCCGGCCGCGGCGACCGAGTCGAAGTCGAGCGGCACGTCGAGGTGCTCCTCGGTGAAGATCGGCGTGGACGAGCCACCGGGCGTCCAGAACTTCAGCTTCCGGCCGCCGCGCATCCCACCGGCGAGCTCGATGAGCTCGCGCATCGTGATGCCGAGCGGCGCCTCGAACTGGCCGGGGTTCGTGACGTGGCCCGAGAGGCTGAAGATGCCGAAGCCCGTGGACTTCTCGGTGCCCATGCCCTTGAACCAGTCGGAGCCCTCGAGGATGATCCCGGGCACCGAGGCGATGGACTCGACGTTGTTGACCGACGTCGGACGGGCGTAGAGGCCCGCGGCGCCGGGGAACGGCGGCTTGAGGCGCGGCTGGCCGCGTCGGCCCTCGAGCGAGTCGAGCAGGGCCGTCTCCTCACCACAGATGTAGGCACCCGCGCCGGCGTGCACGGTGATGTCGACCGTGACGCCCTTGCCGCCGACGTTGTCGCCGAGGTAACCGGCCGCGCGGGCCTCCTCGACGGCGCGCAGCAGGCGGCGGTAGACGTGGACGACCTCACCGCGGAGGTAGATGAAGGCGTGCTCGCAGCCGATCGCGTAGGACGCGATGATGACGCCCTCGATGAGCGCGTGCGGGTTGGCCATCATGAGCGGCACGTCCTTGCACGTGCCCGGCTCGGACTCGTCGGCGTTGACGACGAGGTAGCGCGGACCGCCGTCGGGCGGGCTCATGAACGACCACTTCATGCCGGTCGGGAAGCCGGCGCCGCCGCGGCCGCGGATGCTCGAGTCCTTGACGGCGTCGATGATCGCCTGCGGCTCCATGTCGAGCGCCTTCACGAGGGCCTTGTAGCCGTCGTGGCGCTCGTAGGTCGCGAGGGTCCAGGACTGCGGGTCGTCCCAGAACTTCGTGAGGATCGGGGTCAGGGTGTCGGTCACTTCGATCCCTCCTTGCCGTCGGCCGTGGATGGGCGCGGGCCGCTGCTGCCGCCCGTACCCGGCGCGACCCAGCCGCGCTCGTTGGCGATCTTCAGGCCGAGCAGCGACGCCGGCCCGGCGCCCACGCCCTCGTCGGCGCGACCGTCCTCGAAGCCCGCGAGGACCCGCGAGACCTCCTTGAACGTGCAGACCTTGGCGGCTCCGCGCGTCGGGGCGACGTCCTTGCCGGCGCGCAGGTCCTCGACGAGGCCGATGGTGCTCTCGGGCGTCTGGTTGTCGAAGAACTCCCAGTTGGCCATGACGACCGGCGCGTAGTCGCACGCCGCGTTGCACTCGACGCGCTCGAGGGTGATCCTGCCGTCCTCGGTCGTCTCGTCGTGACCGATGCCCAGGTGCTCGGACACCCGGTCGAAGATGAGGTCGCCGCCCATGACGGCGCACAGCGTGTTGGTGCAGACACCGACGGTGTAGTCACCGTTGGGGTGGCGCTTGTACTGGGTGTAGAAGGTGGCGACGCCGCTCACCTCCGCCTCGGTGAGGTCGAGCACCTCGGCGCAGAAGCTCACACCACGGCCCGTGACGTAGCCGTCGACGGACTGCACGAGGTGCAGCAGCGGCAGCAGCGCGGAGCGCTTCTGCGGGTAGCGCGCGATGACCTCGGCGGCATCGAGGTGCAGCTTCTCGAGGACGTCGGCGGCATACGGCGCCTTCGACTCGGGGCTGACGTGCAGGTGGCCTGAAGCGTCGTGGCCGCTCAACGGTCCACACCTCCCATGACGGGGTCGATCGAGGCCACGGCGACGATGACGTCGGCGATCTGGCTGCCTTCGCACATCGCGGCCACGGCCTGCAGGTTGTTGAAGCTCGGGTCGCGGAAGTGCGCGCGGTAGGGGCGCGTACCCCCGTCGGAGACGAGGTGGCAACCCAGCTCGCCCTTGGCCGACTCGATCGCCACGTAGGCCTGGCCGGGCGGGACGCGGAAGCCCTCGGTGACGAGCTTGAAGTGGTGGATCAGGGACTCCATCGAGGTGCCCATGATCTCGCGGATGTGGTCGAGACTGTTGCCGAGACCGTCGCTGCCGAGCGCGAGCTGGGCCGGCCACGCGATCTTCTTGTCCTCGACCATGACCGGCCCCTCGTTGGCCTGGAGCCGGTCGGTGGCCTGCTCGATGATCTTCAGCGACTCGTACATCTCGTCGATGCGGATCCGCAGGCGGCCGTAGGCGTCCTGGCTCGTGCGGGTCTTGACCTCGAAGTCGTAGGTCTCGTAGCCGCAGTAGGGGTCGAGCTTGCGCAGGTCGTGCGGCAGACCGGTCGACCGGAGCACCGGGCCGGTGATGCCGAGCGCCATGCAGCCCGCGAGGTTCAGCACGCCTACGTCGACGGTGCGGCCCTTGAGGATCGGGTTCTCGTTGAGGAGCGCCTCGAGCTCGCCGAGGCCGCGCCGCAGTTCGGGCACCATCTCACGCAGCGCGTCGATCGAGCCCGGCGGGAGGTCCTGGGCCACGCCGCCGGGGCGGATGTAGGCGTTGTTCATGCGCAGGCCGGTGATCATCTCGATGACGCGGAGCAGCCGCTCGCGCTCACGGAAGCCGACGGTCATGACGGTCGTCGCGCCCATCTCCATGCCGCCGGTACCGAGACAGATGAGGTGGCTGCTGATGCGGGTCATCTCCATCATGAGCACGCGGATGACGCTCGCGCGCTCGGGGATCTGGTCCGTGATCCCGAGCAGCTTCTCGATGGCGAGGCAGTAGGCCGTCTCCTGGAACATCGGCATGAGGTAGTCCATGCGCGTGCAGAACGTGACGCCCTGGACCCAGTTGCGGTACTCCATGTTCTTCTCGATGCCGGTGTGGAGGTAGCCGATGCCCGCGCGGGCCTCGGTCACCGTCTCGCCGTCGATCTCGAGGATGAGGCGGAGCACGCCGTGGGTCGAGGGGTGCTGCGGCCCCATGTTGACGACGATGCGCTCCTCGCCGAGCGAGGTGGCCTCGTCGACGAGGTCGTTCCAGTCGCCGCCGGCGGCGTTGAAGACGTGGGCACCCTTGGCGGCCTGCTCGTCGGCCACGGACGTGGCGTAGACGTCGTTGGCGCCGGGGTCCGGCACCTCGGTCTGGGTGAACTCGGTGTGTGTGCTCATCAGGTGTACGACCTCCGCTGGTCCGGCGGCGGGACGGTGGCGCCCTTGTACTCGACGGGGATGCCGCCGAGGGGGTAGTCCTTCCGCTGCGGGTGGCCCGGCCAGTCGTCGGGCATCATGATTCGGGTGAGGGCGGGATGTCCGTCGAACTCGATGCCGAACATGTCCCACGTCTCGCGCTCGTGCCAGTCGTTGGCCGGGTAGACGGAGACGATCGACGGGATGTGGCGGTCGTCGTCGGGGCAGCTGACCTCGACGCGGACCCGCCTGCCGCCGTGGGTGATCGACAGGAAGTGGTAGACGGCGTGCAGCTCCTCGCCGACGCGGTTCGGGTAGTGCACTCCCGAGACGCCGGTGAGGATCTCGAAGCGCAACGAGGCGTCGTCGCGCAGCACGCGGGCCACAGCCGGGAGGTGCTCGCGGCGGACGTGGATCGTCATCTCGCCGCGGTCGACGACGACGCTGGCCACGGCCTCGGCGTAGGAGGCGGTGCTCCCCACCAGACCCCGCTCGAGGTTGTCGGCGATCTCGTCGAAGTAGCCGCCGTAGGGGCGCTCCGAGGCACCGGCGATGAGGATGGGCCGGACGAGGCCGGAGTAGCCGGTGGTGTCGGGACCCTGCGTGGCCCCGAACATGCCGCGGCGGACGCCGACGACCTCGGGCTCGGCCGGCGTGCGCTCCTGCGCGAGCTCGACCTCGTGGGGCGTGAGGCCCGAGGACTGGTCCTTCGTGGTGTCGGCGTTCACGTCGCCCTTCCGGTCGCCGTCACTCATGCGAGCAGGCCCTTCATCTGGTGCGTCGGCGTCGCGGAGAGCGCGGCGGCCTCGGCGGCCTTGGCGGCGTTCTCCCGGTTGGCGCCGAGCGGCGAGGTCTCGATCTGGTGGTGCAGCTCGATGATCGCGTTGAGGAGCATCTGCGGGCGGGGCGGACAGCCGGGCAGGTAGATGTCGACCGGGATGATGTGGTCGACGCCCTGGACGATGGCGTAGTTGTTGAACATGCCGCCCGAGCTGGCGCAGACGCCCATCGCGATGACCCACTTGGGGTTGGGCATCTGGTCGTAGACCTGGCGCACGACGGGAGCCATCTTCTGGCTCACTCGTCCCGCGACGATCATGAGGTCGGCCTGGCGCGGGGTCGCCGAGAAGCGCTCCATGCCGAACCGGGCGATGTCGTAGTCGGGCGTGCCCACGGCCATCATCTCGATGGCGCAGCAGGCGAGGCCGAAGGTGGCCGGCCAGATCGAGGCCTTGCGCATGTAGCCGGCGAGGCCCTCGACCGTCGAGAGCAGGAACCCGGACGGGAGCTTCTCTTCGAGACCCATTGCTTACTCCTTAACCTTCCTGATGAAACCCGTGGACGTGCGCCGCTGGTGCGGCGTCATCCGGGGTCAGTCCCACTCGAGCCCGCCGCGACGCCACACGTAGGCGTACGCGATGAACACCGTGACGATGAACAGGACCATCTCGACCAGCGCGAAGAGGCCCAGCTTGTTGAAGGCCACCGCGAACGGATAGAGGAAGACCGACTCGATGTCGAAGATGATGAAGAGCATCGCCGTCAGGTAGTACTTGATCGGGACGCGCCCACCGCCGGCCGCCTGGGGCGACGGCTGGATGCCGCACTCGTAGGCCTCGAGCTTGGCGCGGTTGTAGCGCTTGGGCCCGACGACGAGCGAGGTGAAGACCGACAGCGCGGCGAACGCGAAGCCGAGCCCCAGCATGAACAGGATCGGGACGTAGGAGTTCATCCGAGGTCACGTGCCTTTCGGTCGTGCGTGGCGTGCATGGCAGGGGCTGCGGGGGCGGGAGGGGCGCAGGTGCGCGGCGCACCCATCCTAGGGGCGTACGTCTCGATGGTGCTCGGCGTCACATTCGCGCCCGCGCAGGGGTGGCTCATGCGCTGGGCGCCAGTCGCGAGAGGGTGGTGATGAGTCGGTCGCTCGCGCCCTTGCTCGTGGGGTCGGCGAGGTTGGCCATGATCTTGAGCAGCAACGGCATGAGCTTGGTGCGCGGCAGGCCGTACTTCGTCGCGAGCCGCATCACCTCGGGGTTGCCGATGGCGTGGGCGAACCAGCGACCGAGGGTGAAGTAGCCGCCGAGCTCGTCCTTCATGACCTTGGGGTATGCCGCGAGCACCCGCTCGCGCGCGGCGTCGCTCGGGCGTGCCATCGCCTGGGCGACGAGCTCGGCGCCGAGGCGGGCGGCCTCGAGGGCGTAGTCGATGCCCTCGCCGTTGAAGGGGTTGACCATGCCGCCGGAGTCGCCGACGAGCAGCAGACCGTCGCCGTAGAGCGGCGTGCGGTTGAAGCCCATCGGCAGGGCGGCGCCGCGGATCGGGCCGGCCGACTCGTCGTGCTCGAGCTGCCACTCGGGATTGATGTCCTCGACCCAGCGGCGCATGACGTCCTTGAAGTCCGTCTTCTGGAACGCGGACGTCGTGTCGAGGGTGCCGAGACCGACGTTGGTGCGGCCGTCCTCGAGCGGGAAGAGCCAGCCGTAGCCGGGCATGAGGATGCGGTTGCCGGCGTCGTCGCGCGTCCAGAGCTCGAGGTGGCTCTCGAGGTAGTCGTCGCGCTTCGGGGTCGTGTAGTAGGCCCGCACGGCGATGGCCATGACGCGGTCCTCGCGCTTGGGGCGACCGACGGCTGTCGCGAGGCGGCTCGAGACGCCGTCGCTCGCGAYGACGACCGGGGCGCGGTAGGTCACCGTCTCACCGGTGGCGCGGCCCGCCTCGTCGACGCGCTTGGCCGTGACCCCGGTGACGCGACCCGAGCCGTCGCGCACCGGAGCGGAGACGCTCGTGCGCTCGTGGAGCTGGGCGCCCCGGCTCACCGCGTGGCGGGCCAGGGTCTCGTCGAGCTGCGCACGGGTGCGGACCATGCCGTAGCCGGGGAAGGCGTCGGACTCGGGCCAGTCGAGCTGCAGCGTGTGGCCGCCGCCCTTGATGCGCAGGCCCTTGGTGCGCTGCCAGCCGGTGGTGTCGACGCCGAGGGAGATGAGCTCCTTCGTCGCGCGGGGCGTCAGGCCGTCGCCGCAGATCTTGTCGCGGGGGAACGCCGACTTCTCGAGGAGGACGACGTCGAGACCGTGGTCCGCGAGGTAGGCGGCCGTCGCGCTGCCACCCGGGCCGGCACCGACGACGATGACGTCGGCCCGCTCGACGGGTGCACCGCCGCCCCCTGAGGGGCTGGGCGCGACGCTCGAACTGGTCATGTCTCCCTGCACGCTTCCGAACCGCTTGTGAAGAACTTCACGAACTCTCCGGCGAGTCTATTCCCGCGGTTTCGTCCTTGTCAGATAAGGCATACCTAACTGTCGACAACCCCACCGTCGAGAGGCCACGTCTTGCCGCTCCTCCACCGTCGAAAGGCCACGTCTTGCCGCCCCCAACACGTCGAGAGGCCACGTGTGGTCGCGAGCCAGCGACGTGGCATACGCAAGAGGGTCGTATGCCGTCAGCGCTTGGTCCCGTGGTGGAGCGCCACGATGCCGCCGGTGAGGTTGGCCCAGCCGACCTGCTGCCAGCCGGCGGTCTCGACGATGCGCGCCAGCTCGCCCTGCGGCGGCCACGCCCGGATCGACTCGGCGAGGTAGACGTAGGAGTCGGGGTTGCTCGACGTGCGGCGGGCCACCGGCGGGAGGGCCCGCATGAGGTAGTTCGAGTAGACGGTGCGGAAGACCTTGTTGACCGGCTGGCTGAACTCGCAGACGAGGAGGCGCCCGCCCGGCTTGGTGACGCGGAGGAACTCGCGCAGTGCGGTCTCGGGGTCGGCGACGTTGCGCAGACCGAAGCTCATCGTCACGACGTCGAAGCTCTCGTCGGCGAACGGCAGGCTCATCGCATCGGCGGCCGTGAAGGCCATGTCGGGGCGGCGGCGGCGACCGACCCGGAGCATGCCGAGCGAGAAGTCGGCCGGCACGACCTCGATCTCCTCGTTCGCCCACGGCTCGCTGGAGGTGCCGGTTCCCGCGGCGATGTCGAGGATGCGCTCCCCCGGCTTGGCGTCGACGGCCTTGACGACGGCGCGGCGCCAGAGCCGGTCCTGACCGAGCGAGAGGACGTCGTTGGTCACGTCGTACTTCTCGGCGACGGTGTCGAACATCGACGCGACGTCGACCGGCTTCTTGTCCAGGTGCGCACGGGTCATGCGCTCATCCTCGCACCCGCGACAGGGGTGGCGTCCGTGGCACCGGCGGCGGCGTGACGAGGTTCGCGGGCGTTCGGTCGTAGAGTTGCCACCGATGTCCACGCTGCCCGCCCCTGGAGCGCCGTCCCCCTCAGCGGGACCGACGGTCGTCGTCCGCACGGTGCCCCTCGAGGCCGCGGACTCCCTGCTGGCCTTCCTGCCGGCCGGCCTGCCCCACGACGAGCTGCTGTCGTGGGTGCGCCGTGGTGAGGGCCTCGTCGGGTGGGGCTCGGCGCTGACGTTCGAGTCGCAGGGCGAAGACCGCTTCCACGAGGCGGAGGCGTGGTGGCGTGGGGTCAGCGGACGCGCGGTGGTGCGCGACGAGGTCGAGCGGCCGGGCACGGGGCTCGTGTGCTTCGGCTCGTTCCCCTTCGCCTCGGACTCGGCCGAGTCCGCCCGTCTCGTCGTGCCGTCGACGATCGTCGGCCGCCGTGACGGGCAGGGGTGGCTCACGACCGTCTCACTCGAACCACAGCTGACCCTGCTCGAGAAGCCCTCTGTCGCAGGCGAGCCCGAGGCGCCGCGAGACGTGGCTTTCGCCGACGGCCGGGTCTCCCCCGCCGCCTACGCCCATGCGGTCGCCGAGGCCGTGCAGCGCATCGGTGCGGGTGAGGTCGACAAGGTCGTCCTCGCCCGCGACCTCGTGGCGACGGCATCGGGCCCCATCGACCCCCGCTGGCTGCTGCGCCGCCTCGCCGAGCGCTACGAGAACACCTGGGTCTTCTCGGTCGCCGGCCTCGTCGGCGCCACCCCGGAGCTGCTCGTGCGCCGCGACCAGGGCCTCATCACGTCCCGGGTGCTCGCCGGCACGATCCGCCGGACCGGTGACGACGCGAAGGACCTCGCGCTCGCCGCCTCGCTGGCCCGGTCGTCGAAGGACCTCGAGGAGCACGAGTATGCCGTCCGCTCCGTCGCCGAGGCCCTTGCCCCGCACTGCTCCTCGATGAACGTGCCCGAGGCCCCGTTCGTCCTGCACCTGCCCAACGTCATGCACCTCGCGACCGACGTCGCCGCCGTCAGCGCCGACGACGCCTCGTCACTGACCCTCGCCGCGTCGCTCCACCCGTCGGCTGCCGTGGGCGGGACCCCGACCGACCGCGCGGTCGAGCTGATCGGGGAGCTCGAGCAGATGGACCGCGGCCGCTACGCCGGGCCCGTGGGCTGGATGGACGCACGCGGTGACGGCGCGTGGGGCATCGCCCTGCGCAGCGGTGCGCTCGACGCCCAGGACCCGTCGCAGATCACGCTGTATGCCGGGTGCGGCATCGTCGCCGGGTCCGACCCCGAGTCCGAGGTCGCCGAGTCCGACGCCAAGCTCATCCCGATGCGCGACGCGCTCGCGGACGACTGACAAGGGGCTGGGGCGACCGTGACCGGTGACCGGACTGCGCCGCAGCTCGCTCTGCGCGTGCTGCAGCAGCTGTGGCTCGGCGGTGTGCGGGACGTCGTGCTCGCGCCGGGCTCACGCTCGGCTCCCTTCGCCCTGGCGCTCCATGCCGCCGACCGCAACGGCGACCTGCGGCTGCACGTTCGCGTCGACGAGCGGTCGGCGGGATTCCTCGCGCTCGGTCTCAGCACCGGGTCACGACGACCGGTCGCCGTCGTCACGACGTCCGGGACCGCCGTCGGCAACCTGCTGCCGGCGGTCATGGAGGCGCACCACACCGGGCGGCGCTTGGTGGTCGTCAGCGCGGACCGGCCCGACCGGCTGCGCGGCACGGGCGCCAACCAGACCACCGACCAGGCAGGGATCTTCGGGAA
>NZ_JBFULD010000127.1:0-10944 GCF_056400505.1 Terrabacter sp. P5_B1 | reverse complement strand
ACTCGACGGAGGGGAGCGCATCGCGTCAGTCACCCTCCGCGTCGATGACGACGGGGTCAGCCACGAGGTCACCGGCACCGACGGCTGAGAACCGCCGGCTGAGCACCGGCCTCAGGCGCCCGCCCCCTCCTGGTAGCCGCGCACGAGCGCCGGGTCGACCTGCCGGCCGACACTGACCTCCCAGACGCCGCCGTCGAAGCTCTCGAAGACGAGCAGGCCGCCCGAGCCGTCGGCCGCGACGAACTCGACGTAGTCGCATGACCCGCTCGCCCCCGTGCCGGTGTGCCCGGTCGCGGTGTAGGTGGCGTGCCCGGAGTCGTCGAAGATCCACTCCCGCCCGTCCATCGTCACGCCGCCGGTGTCGGGCTCGCCGAAGAGGTCGTGTCTCGGGGTCCAGTGCACGACGGTCAGACCGCCGCGTGGGCGGATCGACAGCCACTCCGGCGGCCCCGGCGTGCTCTCCAGACAGTGCTCGCTCCAGCGGGTGTCGGCCATCACGAAGCGCAGGCTGCCGACGACCCGGCGCGCTCGCCCCTCGAGCTCCATCACGGCGCCCGGCGCCACCTGGGACGCCCGCAGTTCTGCCCGCATGCACTGCTCCTCGTTCTCATGGTTCTCACAGGCTCGTGACGCCGGGCGCGACGAGTCCACCGCGCCGAACTCACCCGTAACTTCCCCCGAATCCTCTCGTTTCCCCCGTAGCCGAGTCGAGACGGCCAGAGAGACACAGGTAGGTGCCACATGGGTGTGGAGATCGCGGTCACAGGTCTGACCAAGACCTTCGGTTCGCAGACGATCTGGCGGGACGTGACCCTCACGCTTCCCGCGGGGGAGATCTCGGTCATGCTCGGGCCCTCGGGCACCGGCAAGTCCGTCTTCCTCAAGACCCTCGTCGGGTTGCTCAAGCCGGACGCCGGCTCGATCGTCATCAACGGACGCGACCTGACGCGGCTGCGGGAGGCCGACCTCTACGAGGTGCGCAAGCTGTTCGGTGTCCTCTTCCAGGACGGCGCCCTCTTCGGGTCGATGACCCTCTACGACAACGTCGCCKTCCCGCTGCGCGAGCACACGAAGAAGACCGAGGCCGAGATCAAGCGCATCGTCAGCGAGAAGATGGAGCTCGTCGGTCTCTCCGGCGCCGAGGGCAAGCTCCCCGGTGAGATCTCCGGTGGCATGCGCAAGCGCGCCGGCCTGGCCCGCGCACTGGTGCTCGACCCCGAGATCCTCCTCATCGACGAGCCCGACTCAGGCCTCGACCCGGTGCGCACCTCCTACATCAACCAGCTCTTCATCGACCTCAACGCCCAGATCGACGCGACCTTCCTCATCGTCACCCACGACATCAACACCGCCCGGACCGTGCCCGACAACATCGGGCTGCTCTACCACAAGCACCTGGCGATGTTCGGTCCGCGCGAGATGCTGCTGAGCTCGGAGGAGCCGGTCGTGCGCCAGTTCCTCAACGCCCAGACGGTGGGCCCGATCGGCATGTCGGAGGAGAAGGACGCCGACGAGCTGGCAGCCGAGGAGGGCCAGGAGCTCCCCCCGCTGCCTCCCATCGCCCTCCAGCTGCGCACGAGCGACGGCTCGCGGCGCCGCGCGGAGCGCCCGGCAGGGGAGTGGTGCCGCGCCAACGGCGTGACCCCGCCGCCCGGCTCGTTCCTGTCCGACAAGGCGGGCGTCCCGGGGGTCCGTTCCGAGTCGCCGGCCACGCCGACGGCCGTCCAGCCCGCCACCCTGACGGAGTCCTCCGAGCTCGTCGGCGAGCTGAGCTGACGTGGCCGCGCCCATCACCGGTGTCCTGAAGCAGTCGGGCTCCCTCTTCGCCCTCGCCCTCGACGTCATGCGAGCACTGCCGAAGCGGCCGTTCCAGGTCAAGGAGTTCATCCAGCAGGCGTGGTTCATCGCCAGCGTGACCATCCTGCCGACAGCCCTCGTGTCCATCCCGTTCGGCGCCGTCATCGCCCTCCARCTCGGCACGCTGACCCGCCAGCTCGGGGCCCAGTCCTACACCGGAGCGGCGAGCGTGCTCGCGGTGCTGCGCGAGGCGAGCCCCATCGTCACGGCCCTGCTCATCGCCGGTGCGGGCGGATCGGCGATCTGCGCCGACATCGGCTCCCGCAAGATCCGCGAGGAGATCGACGCGATGGAGGTGCTCGGCATCAGCCCGATCCAGCGCCTCGTCGTGCCGCGCGTCCTCGCCTCGATGCTCGTCGCCGTCCTGCTCAACGGCCTCGTCTCCGTCGTCGGGGTCGTCGGTGGCTACGTCTTCAACGTCATCGTCCAGGGCGGCACGCCGGGCGCCTACATCGCCAGCTTCACCGCGCTGGCGCAGCTGCCCGACCTGTGGACCGCCGAGATCAAGGCGCTGATCTTCGGGGCCATCTCGGCGGTGGTGGCCGCCTTCAAGGGGCTGGGCGCCGGCGGCGGCCCGAAGGGCGTGGGTGACGCCGTGAACCAGAGCGTCGTCATCACCTTCATGCTGCTCTTCGTCGTCAACTTCGTCATCACGGCCGTGTACTTCCAAGTCGTCCCGCAGAAGATCTGAGGAGCGACGATGTCGACCAGGACGGACAAGCCGAGCCGCAGCGCGAGTGCGGAGCGACTCCTCGACCTCGCGTCAAGGCCCTCCCGGGCGCTCGACTCGCTCGGGGAGCAGATGCGCTTCTACGTGCGCTCGCTCGCGTGGAGCGGCCGCACGCTACGGCGCTACAAGAAGGAGGTCGTCCGTCTGCTCGCCGAGGTCTCCCTCGGCACCGGGGCGCTCTCCGTCATCGGCGGCACGGTGGGCGTCATCGCCTTCCTCGCCTTCTTCACCGGCACCGAGGTCGGTCTGCAGGGCTACTCGTCCCTCGAGCAGCTCGGCACGGGGGCCTTCACCGGCTTCTTCTCGGCCTACCTCAACACTCGCGAGATCGCCCCGCTCGTCGCGGGCCTGGCGCTCGCCGCGACCGTCGGCTGCGGCTTCACGGCGCAGCTCGGCGCGATGCGCATCTCCGAGGAGGTCGACGCGCTCGAGGTCATGGGCATCCCGTCGCTGCCCTTCCTCGTCACGACCCGCATGATCGCGGGCTTCATCGCCGTCATCCCGCTCTACGTGCTGGGACTGCTGAGCTCGTATGCCGCCACCCGGTTCATCGCCACCGTCTACTTCGGTCAGTCCGAGGGCACCTACGACCACTACTTCCACCTGTTCCTGCCGCCCGGTGACGTGTTCTGGTCGTTCGCGAAGGTCATGGTCTTCGCCGTCGTCATCATCCTCATCCACTGCTACTACGGCTACACCGCCTCGGGTGGCCCGGCCGGCGTCGGCGTCGCGGTCGGCACGGCGGTGCGCACCTCCATCGTCGCCATCAACATCGTCGACTTCTTCCTCTCCCTCGCCATCTGGGGTGCCACGACGAGCGTGAGGATCGCCGGATGACCATCGCGCCGACCGATGCCGCCACGGACGTCAGCACCGACGCGACACCCGGCCCGCTCACCCAGCACACGCGGAAACGTCTGGGGCAGAAGACATACGGCATCGTCTTCCTCATCGTGCTGGCGCTGCTCCTCGGCCTCGCGATCGCGTCGTTCCAGAAGCGCTTCACGCCGGTCGTCATGGTCACGCTCGAGACGGACCGCCTGGGCAGCCAGCTGCAGGAGAGCTCGGACGTCAAGCTGCGCGGCCTGCTCGTCGGCGAGGTGCGCAGGGTCGAGGTCACGCCGACCGGGGCCCGGCTCGAGCTGGCGCTCCAGCCCGACGGGGTCGCGAAGATCCCCTCGAACGTGACCGCCCGCCTGCTGCCCAAGACCCTCTTCGGTGAGCGCTACGTCGACCTGGTCACGGCGGCCCAGCCGGCCCGACCGATCCGGGCCGGCGACGTCATCCCGCAGGACCGCAGCCGGGTTTCCATCGAGCTCGAGACGGTCCTCGACAACCTCTACCCGCTGCTGCGCACGGTGCAGCCGGCCAAGCTCGCGACCACCCTCAACGCGCTGTCGACCACGCTCGACGGCCGGGGTGACCAGATCGGTCGCAACCTCGTGCTCGTCGACCGCTACCTCAAGGCGCTCAACCCCAGCATGCCGACCATCCGACAAGACATCACCCTGGTCGCCGACACCGCTGACCTCTACGCCGGCGTCGCCCTGGACTTCTTCCGCCTCACCGAGTCCCTGCGGGTCACCAACAAGACCATCGTCGAGAAGAACCAGCAGCTCGCGGCCTTCCTCGTCGGCACGGCCGGGTTCGCCAACGACGCAGCGGGGTTCCTGCGCGACAACGAGCAGCGCATCATCCAGGTCGGGCAGGTGAGCAAGCCGACCCTGCAGCTGCTCGCGGAGTACTCGCCCATCTACCCGTGCGTGGCCTCCGGTCTCGTCAACTGGCTCCCGCGCGCCAACGCGGCCTTCGCCGGTGGCACCTTCCACATCACCCTGGAGGTCGTGCCGCCCCGCCACCCGTACCGGCCGGGGGAGGAGCCGCGCTGGGACGACAAGCGCGGACCCCACTGCTACGGCCTGCCCACACCGGGCGGCTCCCAGTCCAATCCCTTCCCCGGCAACCACTTCGACGACGGCACCCAGCCCGCGAGCACCGCGCAGCCCTTCTCCGCCGTGCCGCAGGCGCTGCTCGGCAACGCGTCCGCCGCGGACTCCGGCAGCGCCGGCACGGCCGACGAACAGCGCGTCGTGGGCGCCCTCCTCGCCGGCGACGGCCAGCCCGCGAACCCCGGCGCCGGCGGCATCCAGACACTGCTCGCCGGTCCGATGATGCGCGGCACGGTGGTGAGCACGCGATGAAGGTCAAGGGCTCACTCATCAAGCTGGTCATCTTCGCGACGGTCACACTCTTCGCGACGAGCATCCTCGCGCTGACGATCGCGAACATCCAGCTCGGGTCCAAGGCGACGTACACGGCCGTCGTCACCGACGCCACGGGCGTCATCCCGGGTCAGGACGTCCGAATCGCCGGAGTCCGGGTCGGCGAGGTGACCGACGTGCGCGTCGCCCGCGACGCGACGTCCGACGGCGCCACGGCCGACATCGAGTTCTCGGTCCTCAAGAGCTCGGTCCTGACGCAGGGCACCGAGGTGACGGTCAAGTACCGCAACCTCGTCGGCCAGCGCTACCTCGCGCTGTCCCAGGGTGCGGGCGCGCCGGCGGCCCTGGCCGACGGCTCGACGATCCCGCTGTCGCGCACCCACCCCGCCCTCGACCTCACCGTGCTCTTCAACGGCTTCAAGCCGCTCTTCGCGGCGCTGTCCCCGAGCGACGTCAACGAGCTCTCGGGCCTGCTCATCCAGACCCTGCAGGGGGAGGGCGGCGACGTGAACACCCTGCTGGCCAAGACGGCCAGCCTCACGTCCACGCTCGCCGACCGCGACGCCGTCATCGGTCGCACCATCGACAACCTCAACACCGTGCTCGGCACGGTCGACGCCCACGACCAGCAGCTGCTCTCACTCATCGACCAGCTCCAGCGGTTCACGAGCGGGCTGGCTGCCGACCGCGAGACGATCGGCCGTTCGCTGTCCGGCATCAACACGCTCTCCGCCGAGACCGCCGACCTGCTCGTCTCGACGCGACCGCTCATCAAGGACGACGTCGCCCAGCTGCGGACTCTCGCCACGACCCTCAACAAGCCGGGGAACGTCAAGGAGTTCGAGGACTTCATCACCGGCGCCCCGGGCCGCATCACCACCCTGACCCGCACGGCGACCTACGGCTCGTGGTTCAACTTCTACCTCTGCAAGTTCGACACGCGGAGCCCGATCCTGCCCGGCGTCAGCCCCACCTACGACGTCGCGTCTGCGAGGTGCAAGTCGTGAGCATCCCCTTCCGAGAGCGCAACCCGGTCCCGATCGGGGCGGTCGGCCTGCTCGTCATCGCCGTGCTGCTCTACCTGGCCTTCAACGCGTCCAGCCTGCCGATCATCGGCGGCGGGACGGCATACAGCGCGGCCTTCTCGGAGGCCGGCGGCATCAAGCCCGACGACGACGTGCGCATCGCCGGCGTCAAGGTCGGCAAGGTGACGGGCGTCGACCTCGAGGGCGGCCACGTCCGCGTCGACTTCACGATCACCGAGGACGCGAGCTTCGGCCCGCAGACCGGTGCCTCGATCCGGATGAAGACCATCCTCGGCGAGAAGTACGTCGCGCTCGACCCCAAGGGCCAGGGCCAGCTCGACCCGGACGCGCAGATCCCCGTGACACGCACGGTCAGCTCCTACGACATCGTCAACGCCTTCCAGGAGCTGACGACGACCACCGAGCGAATCGACACCGGCCAGCTGGCCACGTCCCTCAGTGTCATCGCCAAGGAGTTCAAGGACAGCCCGCAGTACGTCAAGGCCACTCTCGACGGCCTGTCCCGCCTCTCGCGCACCGTCGCGAGCCGCGACGCGGAGCTGGGCTCCCTGCTCCAGCGCGCCAACAGCGTCAGTGGTCTCGTGCGCAGCCGCAACGAGCAGGTGAGCACCCTCATCAAGGACGCCGACCTGCTAATGGTCGAGCTCGTCAAGCGCCGCGACGACATCCGCACGCTCTTCCGCAACACCTCCGCGCTCGCGACCCAGCTCACCGGGCTGGCCCGGGACAACCGGGCCCAGCTGAAACCGGCCCTCACCGAGCTCGACAAGACCCTGGCCCTGCTCCAGAAGCACGAGACCGACCTGCAGAAGACGATCGATGCCATGGCCCCGTTCACGCGGGTCTACGCCAACACGCTCGGCACCGGTCGCTGGTTCGACACGTGGGTCTCCAACCTCGTCGTCCCCGTCGGTACGCCGGGGCTGGCCCTGCCCGGGACGAAGCTGCCCGACCTGCTCCTTCCCGGCACCTCCGGAGGTGGTCGTTGATGTCCGCGTCCCGCGTGTCCCGCGTGTCCCGCGCGTCTGGCGCGTCTCGTATGCCGTTCGGCCGCCTCCACGGTCCCGCCACCGTGCTCGGCAAGGTGGTGACCGGCCTCGTCGTCGTCGCGCTCGTGGCGGCCGCCGTCGTCTTCTGGCCGCACCAGGGTCAGACGGCGGTCAGCGCCGACTTCACCCGCGCGGTCGGTCTCTACCCGGGCTCCGACGTGCGCATCCTCGGGGTCAAGGTCGGCAAGGTCGACACCGTGACCCCCGAGGGTGACCACGTGCACGTGACCTTCAGCTACGACGACAAGTACCGTGTGCCGGCTTCGGCCAAGGCCGCCATCGTCGCACCGTCGCTCGTCTCGGATCGCTACGTCCAGCTTCTCCCCGTCTACCAGTCAGGGCCGGCGCTGGACGCCGGGGCCCGGATCCCGCTGGAGCGGACCGCGGTTCCCGTCGAGCTCGATCGCGTGTCCCAGAGCCTCGACGACCTCATGGTCGCGCTCGGACCCGACGGTGCCAACAAGAACGGCGCCCTCAACGAGCTGCTGCGCACGTCCGCGGCCAACCTGAACGGCAACGGCGACAAGATCAACGGCACCGTCCACGACCTGTCGACGGCGCTGTCGACTTTGTCCGGCAGTCGTGACGACCTCTTCGGCACGGTCAAGAACCTCCAGTCCTTCACCTCGATGCTGGCCACGAACAACGAGCAGGTGCGTCGGCTCAACTCCGACCTCGCCACCGTCGCGACCCAGCTCAGCGAGGAGCGTGAGAACCTCAAGGCGACGCTCGAGAGCCTCGGTGTCGCGGTCGACGAGGTGTCGGGTTTCGTCGCCGACAACCGCGCCCTGCTCAAGAGCGGTCTCGACCGGACGGTCAGCGTGACCAACGCGGTCGTCAAGAGCCGCCAGGCGCTCGCGCAGGTCCTCGAGAACGCGCCGGTCGCCCTGTCGAACCTCCAGAACGCCTACCACCCCGAGACCGGGACGCTCGACACCCGCAACAACGCCAAGGGTTTCGACGACCCGCTGCTGCTCGTGTGCTCGATCCTGACCGGGCCGACCCAGTCCGGGAACACCAAGCTGTGCGACTCGCTCAAGAACGCACTCCTGCCCAAGCTGCCCACCCTCCCCTCCCTGCCGAGCGGCTCTGCGCTGCAAGGCACCCCGCAGCCGAACGGCCTGGTCAACCTGCGCGGTGCCGACCCGACCCTCGGCGGACTGCTCGGAGGTTCCCGATGACGTATGCCGGCCCACGGGGGTCCAAGCCCCCCGTGCTCCCCCCGACACGGACCCGGCTGACGGCCGTCGCGCTGAGCCTGCTGAGCCTCGTAGGGGTCTCCGGGTGCAGCGCCTACGACCTGCCGCTCCCCGGCGGTGCCGGCACGGGCGACAACTCGTACACCGTGACAGCGGAGTTCGCCGACGTGCTCGACCTCGTGCCCCAGTCGTCGGTCAAGGTCAACCAGGTCACCGTGGGCTCGGTCGAGGACATCCAGGTGACGGGCTGGACCGCGACGGTGCGGATGCGCCTGCCGGGGAACGTCGTGCTGCCGGACAACGCCACAGCCGAGCTCAAGCAGACCTCTCTGCTCGGCGAGAAGTACGTCGCGCTCGCGGCCCCGACGGACGTGCGGCCCCAGGGCCGCCTCGGGCAGGGGGACCGCATCCCGCTCACGCGCACCAGCCGCAACCCCGAGGTCGAGGAGGTCCTCGGCGCGATGTCGCTGCTGCTCAACGGTGGTGGCGTCGCGCAGCTGAAGACCATCGAGGTCGAGCTCAACCACGCGCTCCGTGGCCGCACCGGTGACGTCAGGGACCTCGTCACGCAGCTGAACACCTTCGTCGGCGGACTCGACGCCCAGAAGGGCGAGATCGTCCGCGCCATCGACAGCATCGACCGCCTGTCGTCGACGCTCGCGAAGAACCAGGCCAAGATCGCGGCAGCGCTGGACGAGCTGCCGAAGGGCCTGACGATCCTCGCCGACCAGCGGCGCCAGCTCACCGCGATGCTCACCGCCCTGCAGAACCTCGGTGAGGTCGGCACGCGCGTCATCCGCGGGTCGCGAGCCGACCTCGAGGCCAACCTCCGGGCGATCAGCCCGATCCTGCGGGAGCTCAACAAGGCCGGCGACGACCTGCCGAAGAGCTACCAGCTGCTCCTGACCTACCCCTTCCCCAACAACGCGCAGAACACAATCAAGGGCGACTTCACCAACCTCTGGGCGACCCTCGACACCAACCTCGGCACGATCGCCGACAACCTCGGCGTCGGCCGGCTGCCGAACGTCCCGGGTGTGGCACTGCCCTCGGTGCCACTGCCCTCCGTTCCCCTGCCTCCGGTGCAGGTGCCGAAGCTGCCCCTGCCGACGGTCCCGCTGCCGACCGTCACCCGCGTGCCGGTCCCGACGCTGCCAGGTGGGCTGCTGGGCTCGGGCCCGTCCGGGGCGGGCTCGGCCGACGCCGCGTCCTGGTCCACGCTCTTCCCCACGGGAGGTTCCCGATGATCACGCGTACCGTGCGGCTCCAGCTCGCCGCCTTCGCCCTGCTGTCCGTCACCCTCGTCGCCATCCTCTCGGCCAGCTACGTCGGGCTGACCGACAAGATCGCCGGCGGCAGCTACGTCGTCTCCGCGGACCTCGCCCAGTCCGGCGGCATCTTCGTGGGCGCCGAGGTGACCTACCGCGGCGTCACGGTGGGCAAGGTCGAGGCGCTGCGCCTGTCAGGTGACGGTGTCGCGGTCGACGCCAGGCTGGATCGGGGCACCGAGATCCCGAAGGACACCACAGCCGTAGTCGAGAACCGCTCGGCAGTGGGGGAGCAGTACCTCGACCTGCAACCGCGCACGTCCCGGGCGCCCTTCCTCGCCTCCGGTGACGTCATCCCGCGCGACCGCACGGCCTTCCCGATCCGCATCGACCAGCTGCTCCAGCACGTGGACGACACGGTCAAGTCGGTGCCGCGGGACGACCTMGTCACCACGGTGGACGAGCTCGACAGGGCGTTCAAGGGCGGAGGGACCGACCTGCAGCGGCTCATCGACTCGGGCAACGCCCTGACCACCGCCGCCTCCGAAGCGCTTCCCCAGACGACGCGCCTCATCGACGACGGCCGGATCGTCCTCGACACCCAGGTCAAGAGCGGCGCCGACATCCGCACGAGCGTGTCCGGCTTCGCGAACGTCGCCGACACCTTGCGCGAGGCCGACCCCGACCTGCGCGTCGTCCTCGACCGCGGGACCGTCGCGGTGCAGCAGCTCGATGCCCTGGTCTCGGAGAACAAGCAGAGCCTGTCCGCCCTCCTCGCCAACTTCATCACCATCGGCAACGTGACGACGGCCCGTCTCGACGGCATCGAACAGCTTCTCGTCACCTATCCCGACGTCGTGACCGGTGGCTTCACGGTCTTGCCCGGCGACGGGACCGCGCACTTCGGTCTCGTGCTCAACGTCGACGACCCGAAGGCCTGCGAGGCCGGCTACGAGGGAACGACGAAGGTCGACCCGAACCGCACGACGGGGCTGCCGCCCGTCAACCTCGACGCCCACTGCGCCGCCTCGCGCGGATCGGGTGTCAACGTCCGCGGTGCGCAGAACGCCCCGAAGCCCACCCGGGGAGGCCAGGGCGGCCAGAGCTACCCGATGGCCTTCGGCGCGACCCCCGTCGCTCTGGGAAACCGGGCCGTGACCTCCGGCAGCCCGTCGTCGTTGACAGTGCAGTCGCCGGTCGCACCGGCTGGTGGCAACGGACGGACCGACAACGGCACGAGCTGGCTCTGGATGATGCAGGAGGCGCTCCGCTAGCCGGTGACGGAAGGAAACCCCCTCAATGACGATGGTCAACACCCACGTGGAGACCGAGCGGTCGCAGCCGCCCGAGAGCTCTCCAGACCGCATGCCGGACAGCTCGGACGCGGCCGCCCCGGACGCGACGGACGCCGCGGGCTCGGGCCGCCCCGACGCGCCACCAGCGGGTCGCAGGGGAGGCCGCACGTGGCGCCCCACCCACGCGGCCGCCCCGGACGCGACGGACGCCGCGGGCTCGGGCCGCCCCGACGCGCCACCAGCGGGTCGCAGGGGAGGCCGCACGTGGCGCCCCACCC
>NZ_JBFULD010000126.1:0-11028 GCF_056400505.1 Terrabacter sp. P5_B1 | reverse complement strand
CACGTGGGCCACGCTGCTCGACGCCGGCCGTATGCAGGACGGCGAGCCGTTCCTGGCCGGCACCGCACCACTCGCGGTCGCGCGCCTGTCCGTGGCCTCGGCCACCCGACTCGGCGTCGCCGACGGCGACGCCGTCACCGTGACCGGCCCCGTGGGCAGCGTCACGCTGCCGGCGGTCGTCACCGAGGGCATGGTCGACGGGGTCGTCTGGCTCCCGACCAACGCGAAGGACTGCTCGATCCGCACGGGCCTCGGCACCGATGCCGGTGGCCGCGTCCACGTCACGAAGGGTGGTGCGGCATGAGCCTCGGCCTGACCGCATACGGGGTGGCGGCCGCGCTGCCCATGACCGAGAACCCCACGGCCGACTTCAGCGACACCCCATGGTGGCTGGCCCTGATCAAGGCCGTCGGCATCTTCGTCTACCTGCTCGTCTCGACGCTGCTCGTCATCTGGTTCGAGCGCCGCGTCATCGGCCGCATGCAGCAGCGCCCGGGCCCGAACCGCAACGGCCCGTTCGGCCTGCTCCAGACCCTCGCCGACGGCATGAAGTCGATGCTCAAGGAAGACATCACGCCGGCGCGCGCCGAGAAGCTCATCTACACCCTGGCGCCGCTCATCGCCGCGACGATGGCGTTCGTCTCGTTCGCGATCATCCCGCTCGGCGGCACCGTGTCGATGTTCGGCCACCGGACGCCGCTGCAGGTCACCGACGTCCCGGTCGCCGTCCTGCTCGTGCTCGCCGTCGCCTCGGTCGGCGTCTACGGGATCATCCTCGCCGGCTGGAGCTCGGGCTCGACCTACCCGCTCCTCGGTGGGCTGCGCTCGACCGCCCAGGTCATCAGCTACGAGATCGCCATGGGCCTCTCGCTCGTCGCGATCTTCCTCTACAGCGGCTCGATGTCGACCTCGGCCATCGTCTCGGCGCAGAGCTCGCTCTGGTACATCCTCCCGGCGTTCTTCAGCTTCGCCGTCTACGTCATCACGATGGTCGGCGAGACCAACCGTCTGCCCTTCGACCTCGCCGAGGGCGAGGGCGAGCTGACCGGCGGCTTCCACACCGAGTACTCCTCGATGCGCTTCGCGATGTTCTTCCTCGGCGAGTACGTCAACATGTTCACCGTGTCGGCCCTGGCAACCACCTTGTTCCTCGGTGGCTGGCAGGCCCCGCCGTTCATCTCGGCGATCAACGACAACATGTTCGGCGGCGGCTGGTGGGGCCTGCTGTGGTTCACCGCCAAGCTGTGGCTCTTCATGTTCATCTTCGTCTGGCTGCGTGGCTCCCTGCCGCGCGTGCGCTACGACCAGTTCATGCGCTTCGGCTGGAAGTTCCTCATCCCGATCACCCTGGCCTGGGTCGTCGCCGTCGCGTTCATCCGCGGCGCGCAGCTCGGCTTCCTCGGTGACAGCAAGCTGACCTTCGCCGGCCGGGAGCTCTCGGTCGCGACCGTCGTCATCGTCAGCATCGTCGCCGTCATCGCCCTCGCTGCGGCGTGGATCTGGGACGACAAGCGCGCCGCCCGGGCTGCCGCCGAGGACGAGACGCCACCGGAGGAGATCGACCCCTTCGAGGACGGCTACCCCGTGCCGCCGCTGCCGGGCCAGCGCCTCGCCGAACCGACCCCGCGCCTGTCCTCGTCGCGGCAGCCCGTGCTGACGACGAGCAGCGCCGCCCGCACCTCGACCGCCGTCAAGGAGGAGGACCATGTCTGACGACACCGTCGGCAAGCACGTGTCGCCCCGGAGCCCCGCCCAGCGCTCGGAGGTCGGCGCGCCCCGCGACCAGCGATCCGGCAGTGACGACCGCGAGAAGGGCTTCCTCTCGGAGCTGTTCGCGCCGGTGGCCGGGTTCGGGGTCTCGTTCTCCACGATGTTCCGCAAGGTCGCCACCGAGGAGTACCCCGAGAAGCCGCGCCCCACGGCGCCGCGCTTCCACGGCCGCCACCAGCTCAACCGCTACCCGGACGGCCTCGAGAAGTGCATCGGCTGCGAGCTGTGCGCGTGGGCCTGCCCAGCCGACGCGATCCTCGTCGAGGGCGCGGACAACGACGACACCCCGCTCGACCAGGGTGGCAAGGGTCGGTTCAGCCCCGGCGAGCGCTACGGCCGCGTCTACCAGATCAACTACCTGCGCTGCATCTTCTGCGGCCTGTGCATCGAGGCGTGCCCGACGCGCGCCCTGACGATGACGAACTTCTACGAGCTCGCCGACAACGACCGCGGCAAGCTGATCTTCACCAAGGACCAGCTGCTCGCGCCGCTCCAGAGCGGCATGCTGCCGACGCCGTTCCCGATGTCCGACGGGCTCGAGGAGCGCGACTACTACCAGGGCAAGGTCAGCGGACCCACCGACGCGCAGAAGGCGTACGTCGAGGCTCGCGACGCCGGCAGGAACGACCTGGACGCCCTCGACGACGACGGCAGCGGCGCCCCCTCGGTGACCGGCGCAGCCGGCCGTCCGGGCAACGCCGCCGCGGCCGTCCCCTACGAGCACGACGTCGCACACGCGGGGCACCCGACCGCAGCACACACCAGGGAAGGGGCCAACCCGTGACCTCCACCGCCGAAGCCGTCGGCTTCTGGCTGCTCGCCCCGATCGCGGTCATCGCCGCGCTGGGGCTGCTCTTCGCCAAGAAGGCCGTCCACGCCGCCCTCGGCATGGCACTCGTCATGTGCATCCTCGGGATCTTCTACATCATGCAGAAGGCCGACTTCCTCGGGATCGTGCAGGTGTTCGTCTACACCGGCGCCGTGATGATGCTCTTCCTCTTCGTCCTCATGCTCGTCGGCGTCGACTCGTCCGACTCGATCGTCGAGACGATCAAGGGTCAGCGCTGGGCCTCCCTGCTGCTCGTGGTGGGCCTCGCCGGCGTGCTCGTCTTCTCGCTCGGCCAGGTCGTCCTCGACCAGCAGAGTGTGCAGGCCGGCATGGACAAGCTCGTCTCCTCGAACGCCGACACCGGCAACGTGACCGGGCTCGCCGAGCTGATCTTCGGCCAGTACGTCTGGATCTTCGAGGTCACCTCCGCGCTGCTCATCACGGCAGCCCTCGGCGCCATGGTGCTCGCCCACCGCGAGCGCCTGACGCCGCGCATCACGCAGGCCGAGTGGGCCGCCAAGCGCGTCCGCGACAACAAGAACGTCGCGGGCCTGCCCGCGCCCGGTGTCTACGCCCGCCACAACGCGGTCGACACCCCGGCGCTGCTGCCCGACGGCACGCCGAGCGACCTGTCCGTCTCGCGCGTCCTCGTGGCCCGTGACCAGGTCGCGACCACCGACGGTTTCAAGGACGTCGAGCGCCACATGGAGCGCGAGATCGAGGAAGGTCGGTCCAAGTGAGCCCGATGCACTACGTCTACCTCGCGGTGCTGCTCTTCGCGATCGGCACGGCAGCCGTGCTGCTGCGACGCAACGCGATCATCGTCTTCATGGGTGTCGAGCTCATGCTCAACGCGACGAACCTCGCGCTCGTCACCTTCTCCCGGATGCACGGCGCCCTCGACGGGCAGGTCATGGCCCTGTTCGTCATGGTCGTCGCAGCCGCGGAGGTCGTCGTCGGGCTCGCCATCATCATGGCGATCTTCCGCGCCCGCCGTTCGGCCTCGGTCGACGACGCCAACCTGCTGAAGCTGTAAGGAGCGCCGCCCAGAATGGGAACTCTCGTCCAGACGCTCGCGAGCTCGTCGAGCACGCTGAGCACGTATGCCGTGGGCCTCGCCACGCACGAAGGTGAGGCGCACGCCGCCAGCGGGGTGACGGCATACGCGTGGCTCCTCGTCGCGCTGCCGCTGCTCGGTGCCGCCATCCTGCTCCTCGGTGGCCGCCGCACCGACTCGTTCGGTCCCGTGCTGGCGACCTGCCTGTCGTGGGGCGCCTTCGTCGTCGGCGCGGTCGTCTTCCTCGCGATGCTCGGCCGCGGCGCCGAGGACCGCGCGGTCGGCATCAACCTCTTCGACTGGATCGCCGCCGGGTCGTTCAAGGTGAGCGCGGGGCTGCTCGTCGACCAGCTGTCGATGGTCTTCGTCCTGCTCATCACCTTCGTCGGCTCGCTCATCCACGTGTACTCCCTCGGGTACATGGAGCACGACGCCGACAAGCGGCGCTTCTTCGCCTACCTCAACCTCTTCGTGGCGGCGATGCTCCTGCTCGTCCTCGCCAACTCCTACCTGCTGCTCTACGTCGGCTGGGAGGGCGTGGGCCTCGCGAGCTACCTGCTCATCGGCTTCTGGAACTACAACCCGGCCTACGCGACGGCGGCCAACAAGGCGTTCGTGGCCAACCGCGTCGGTGACTTCGGTCTGTCCATCGCCATCATCCTGATGTTCTTCCACTTCGGCGCCGTCGACTTCGCGACGGTGTTCGGCGCGGCCGGCAGCAACGCCAACCAGGGCTTCATGACCGCCATCGGCCTGATGCTGCTGCTCGGCGCCTGCGGCAAGTCGGCCCAGTTCCCGCTGCAGAGCTGGCTCGGTGACGCCATGGCCGGCCCGACGCCGGTGTCGGCGCTGATCCACGCGGCAACGATGGTCACGGCAGGTGTCTACCTCGTCGTGCGTTCGTCGCCGATCTTCCAGGCGGCACCCACGGCCCAGCTCGTCGTCGTCATCGTCGGGGCCATCACGCTGCTCTTCGGGGCGATCGTCGGCTGCGCCAAGGACGACATCAAGAAGGCCCTCGCGGCCTCGACGATGAGCCAGATCGGCTACATGATGCTCGCCGCGGGCCTCGGCCCGGTCGGCTACGCCTTCGCGATCTTCCACCTGCTCATGCACGGCTTCTTCAAGGCAGGCATGTTCCTCGGCGCCGGGTCGGTCATGCACGGCATGAACGACCAGGTCGACATGCGCCGTTTCGGCGGTCTGTCCGGCGCCATGAAGATCACGTGGGCCACCTTCGGCATCGGCTGGCTCGCCATCCTCGGGGTGCCGCCGTTCTCCGGCTTCTGGTCCAAGGACAAGATCATCGAGGCCGCCTTCATCGGTGAGGGCTGGCGCCCGTGGGTCTTCGGTCTGGCCGCCCTCATCGGTGCCGGCATCACGGCCTTCTACATGTCCCGCCTGTTCTTCATGACCTTCCACGGCAAGAAGCGCTGGACCGACGACGTGCACCCGCACGAGTCGGGCAGCCTCATGACGATCCCGATGATCGTGCTCGCCGTCGGGTCGGCCTTCCTCGGCCTCATCCTGGGCCCCACGGGTTTCTTCAACACGTGGCTCGAGCCGGTCACCGGCGCCGAGCCCGCAGGTGCCGAGCCCGTGATCCCGGTCCCGGTGCTCATGGCCCTGACGCTGATCCTCGTGGCGGCCGGCGGCGCACTCGCCTGGCTGCGCTACTGGCGGGACGAGGTCCCGGTCACGGCCCCCACGGGGTCGCTGCTCACGCAGGCCGCGCGCAAGGACCTCTACCAGGACCAGGTCAACGAGGCCCTCCTCATGCGACCCGGTATCCACCTCACGCGCTCGCTCGTCTTCGCGGACAGCAAGGGCGTGGACGGCGCGGCCGGTGGCCTCGCCGCCCTCGTCGGCGGGACGAGCTCCCGCCTGCGCAAGCTGCAGAACGGCTTCGCGCGCTCCTATGCCCTGACGATGCTCGCTGGTGTCGTCGCCATCCTCGGTGCTCTTTGGGTGATGTCCTGATGACCGCAATGTCCACCGTCCCCTGGCTGACGATCCTCGGCCTCATCCCGCTCGTCGGCGCGCTCGTCGTCGCCTTCGCGCCGGGGACCGCCGAGAACGCCAAGCGGATGGCGATCGGCTTCTCCGTCGTCACGCTCGTCGTCGGCATCATCGCCGCGACGCAGTTCGACCGTGCGTCGAGTGCCCAGTTCCAGCTCGGTGAGCAGCACTCGTGGATCCCGCAGTTCGGTGTCAACTACGCCCTCGGCGTCGACGGCATCGCGCTCGTGCTCATCCTCATGTCCCTCGTGCTGACCCCGATCTGCCTGCTCGCCGCCTGGCACGACGTGCCCGAGGAGGCCGGCCGTCGCGGCGGCCAGCGCGTCAAGACCTACTTCGCGCTGATCCTCGTGCTCGAGACGTTCATGGTCGGGGTGTTCGCCGCCACCGACGTGTTCCTCTTCTACGTCTTCTTCGAGGCCATGCTCATCCCGGTCTACTTCCTCATCGGCCGCTTCGGCGGTCCGCGCCGGCAGTACGCCGCGATGAAGTTCCTGCTCTTCTCGCTGGCCGGCGGGCTCATCATGCTCGTGGCCGTCATCGCCCTCTACCTGCAGGGCCCCGGTGGCACCGACGGCTTCCTCATCGAGCGCCTCACCGGCCTCTCGATGAACCCGGTCACCGAACGGCTGCTCTTCGTCGGCTTCTTCTTCGCCTTCGCGGTCAAGGCGCCGATGGTGCCGTTCCACACCTGGCTGCCCGACGCCGCCACCGAGTCCTCGCCGGCGACGGCGACCCTCCTCGTCGGCGTGCTCGACAAGGTCGGCACGTTCGGGATGATCCGCTTCTGCCTGCAGCTCTTCCCGCAGGCGAGCGAGTGGGCGACGCCCGTCGTCGTGGCCCTCGCGGTGCTCTCCGTCATCTACGGCGCGCTCCTCGCCATCGGCCAGACCGACATGATGCGCCTGGTGTCCTACACGTCCGTGAGCCACTTCGGCTTCATCGTGCTGGGCATCTTCGCCTTCACGACGGTGGGCCAGGGCGGCTCGACGCTCTACATGGTCAACCACGGCTTCTCGACGGCAGCGCTGTTCCTCTTCGCCGCCATGCTCGTCCGGCGTCGGGGGAGCAAGCGCATCCCCGACTTCGGTGGGTGGCAGCGCATCACGCCTGCGCTGGCGGGGATCTTCCTCGTCGCGGGCCTGTCGGGTCTGGCCCTCCCGGGCCTGTCGAGCTTCGTCTCGGAGTTCCTCGTGCTCGTCGGCAGCTTCTCGTCGCAGCCGGTGGCGGCGGTCATCGCGACCTCCGGCATCATCCTCGCCGCGCTCTACATCCTGCTCATGTACAAGCGGGTCATGACCGGCCCGAAGCCCGAGGGCCTCGTGGGCGAGCGCGAGCACGACCGGCTCGACGAGCGCGGCCGTCACGGCCTCACCGCCGTGCGCGACCTGACGACGCGCGAGAAGCTCGTCGCCGCCCCGTTGATCGCCGCCTTCGTCGTGCTCGGCTTCCTGCCGAACATCGCGCTGAACGTGATCAACCCGGCCGTCGACAAGACCCTTGCGCACGTCCAGCACGCCATTCCGAACCTCAACACGACCGGCACCGTGGCCGAAGGGAGCTCGAAGTGACCGCCGTCGCTCCGCTGGCGCTGCCCGCACTTCCCGCAGCGTTCCAGCAGTCGAACGTCGAATACCTCGCTGTCCTGCCGCTGCTGATCGTCTTCGTGACGGCCCTGGTGGGCGTCCTCGTCGAGGCCTTCGCCCCGCGTGAGCGTCGGCAGGTCATCCAGGTCACCCTTGCGGTCGTGGGCCTGCTCGCGGCGGCCGCGTCGATCATCCTCGCGGCCAAGCACCAGGGCCTGACGATGGGCCTGACGGACGGCTCGACCAACCACCAGCTCTTCGCCCTGGCGATCGACGGCCCGGCTCTCTTCATGCAGGGCGCGATCCTGCTCATGGGTGTGCTCGGGGTCCTCACCATGGCGGAGCGTTTCGGCGGCGTCGGCCCCGACGCGTTCACCCCGAGCGGTGCGTCGACGCCGGGCTCGGCCAACGAGACCGCGGCGGCCCGAGCGGGCGCGCTGACGTCCGAGGTCTTCCCGCTGACGATGTTCGCGATCTTCGGCATGATGCTCTTCCCGACGACGAACGACCTCATCGGCATGTTCGTCGCACTCGAGGTGCTCTCGCTGCCGCTCTACATCCTCTCGGGCCTGGCCCGTCGTCGACGGCTGCTCTCGCAGGAGGCCTCGCTCAAGTACTTCCTGCTCGGCGCGTTCAGCTCGGCCTTCTTCCTCTTCGGCACGGCCCTGCTCTACGGCTACGCCGGCTCGGTCTACTTCGGCGACCTCTCCAGGGCGATCGCGGCCGGCCCGCTGGCGATGAACGGCCTGCTGGTGCCGGGGGCGTTCCTCGTCTTCGTCGGCCTGCTCTTCAAGGTCGGTGCGGTGCCGTTCCACGCCTGGACGCCGGACGTCTACCAGGGCGCTCCGACGCCGGTCACCGGCTTCATGGCCGCGTGCACCAAAGCCGCCGCGTTCGGTGCGATCCTGCGCCTGGCCTACGTCGGTCTCGACACCGCCCGCTGGGAGTGGACCAACGCGCTCGTCCTCGTCGCGCTGCTGACCATGATCGTCGGTTCGGTGCTGTCGGTCACGCAGACCGACATGAAGCGCCTGCTGGCCTACTCCTCGATCGCGCACGCGGGCTTCATCCTCGTCGGCGTGCTCGCCTTCGACCGCAGGGCCGTCGGCGCGGTGCTCTTCTACATCGTCGCCTACGGCTTCGCGACCATCGCGGCCTTCGCCATCGTGTCGCTCGTGCGCCAGAACGGTGCCGAGGCCACGCACCTGTCGCAGTGGGCCGGGCTCGGCAGGCGCTACCCGGTCGTGGCCGGCGCCTTCGCGTTTCTCATGCTCGCCTTCGCCGGTATCCCGCTGACCTCGGGCTTCGTCTCGAAGTTCGCCGTCTTCTCGGCGGCCGTCGGTTCGGGTGGCGCGACGGGCACGGTCCTCGCGGTCGTCGGTGTCGTGTGCAGCGCCATCACGGTGTTCGTCTACGCCCGCGTCATCGTGCTGATGTTCTTCAGCGAGGCTCAGGACGACACCGTCGAGGTCGTGACGCCGTCGGTGTCGACGACGTTCTCGATCGCCATCGGCACGCTGGTCACGCTGGCGCTCGGTGTGCTGCCGTCGGCCCTGCTCGACCTCGCCGACCGCGCATCGCAGTTCGTCCGATGACGACGTCGGCACGACGGCTCGGTCACGGGGTGCGATGACGACGCACGCCACCCCGCCGGTCCTCGGGATCCCCGGGGCGACTGCGGATCTGTCGGCCCGCCTGCGTGACGGGCTGAGCCGGGTCGACGCCCTGCTCACGCAGGTCGTCGACCACGAGGACCCGTTCATCGCCGGCGCCTCCGGGCACCTCGTCGAAGCGGGTGGCAAGCGGTTCCGGCCGCTGCTGACCCTCCTCGCCGCCGAGCTCGGCGACGGGATCAACGACGACGTGGTCAGCGCGGCCGCAGGCGTCGAGCTGACCCACCTCGCCTCGCTGTACCACGACGACGTCATGGACGAGGCGAGCGTGCGACGCGGCGTCGCGTCCGTCAACGCCGCCTACGACAACTCGACGGCGATCCTCGTCGGCGACCTGCTCTTCGGCAAGGCGTCCGAGCTCGTCGCCGGCCTCGGGGCCGAGGCCGTCCTCATCCAGGCGCAGACGTTCGTGCGGCTGTGCTCGGGACAGATCCGCGACGACCGGGCCTGCCCCGACGGCGTCGACCCCGTCGACTACTACCTCGGGGTCCTCGCCGACAAGACGGGCGTGCTCATCGCGACGGCCGGTCGGTACGGCGTCATGTTCAGCGGCGGTTCGGCCGAGACCGTCGAGATCATGMGGTCCTACGGCGAGAAGGTCGGCATCGCGTTCCAGCTCGCCGACGACCTCATCGACATCGCCTCCGACGCCGACGACAGCGGCAAGGTCCCGGGCACCGATCTGCGCGAAGGCGTCGACACGCTCGCCGTCCTGCGCTTCCGGGCCATGGCCGACCCGACCGATGCCGCGGACGCGCGCCTGCTCGAGCTCCTCGGCGGTGACCTGACCGACGACGCGGCGCTGGCCGAGGCGCTCGGTCTGCTCCGTGCCCACCCCGCCCTCGCRCAGGCCCGCGACGAGACGTATGCCGTCGCCCGCGAGGCGCAGGCCCTGCTCGACCCGCTGCCCGACAGCGACGCCAAGGCGGCCCTGCAGGCCCTGGCCCTGAGCGTCGTCGACCGCGTCGGCTGACCCCCAACCCGTCACCACCACCCACCAGGTCGACTGCCCACGTCCCGACCGGGCGGCGACGGGGCGCGGGCCGCGATGGGTCGAGGTGATACGCCCCGGCATACGGTCGCGGATCACCTCGAACCGCGCGGCTCGGATATGGGGTGAGAGAAAGGCGACGCTGGATAGGGTGCAGGGCATGCATCGCCGCCTGTCGCCGCCCGTCGCGGCGCGCCTCTCGGCCGCCACCGCTGACCTGCCGGGCCCCCTCGCGGTGGTCGACCTCGACGCGTTCGACGCGAACGCCGCCACTCTGGTGCAGCTCGCCGCCGGCACGCCGATCCGGATCGCGACGAAGTCGCTGCGCAGTCGGCGTCTCATCGAGCGTGCCCTCGGCCGGGACGGCTTCCGGGGCCTCATGTGCTACGCCGTGCGCGAGGCGCTGTGGTGGGCCCGCGACGGCCACGACGACCTCCTCGTCGCCTACCCGAGCGTCGACGTGCCGGCCCTGGCCGAGCTCGCGGCAGACCCCGCCCTGACCAGGGCGGTCATCGTCATGATCGACAGCGTCGAGCACGTCGACTTCATCGCCCGGGAGGTGCCGGGCCACGAGGGCCTGCGCGTGGCGGTCGATGTCGACGCGTCGCTGCGCATCGGCCCGGCCCACCTGGGCGTCCGCCGTTCGCCGACCCGGACCCCGGCCGACGTCGCGACCGTCATCCGTCGTGCCCAGGAGCGGGGCCTCGTCGTCGCCGGCCTGATGTTCTACGACGCCCAGATCGCCGGCCTGCCCGACTCGTCACCGGTGGTGCGCCGGATGAAGAAGGTCTCCGACGCCGAGCTGCGGACCCGTCGCGCAGCGGTCGTCGCAGCCGCCCGCGCCCTTGCCGACGTGGAGGTGGTCAACGGCGGCGGCACGGGGAGCCTGCACGTCACGCACGAGGACCCGTCCCTGACCGAGCTCGCTGCCGGCTCCGGGCTCTTCGCACCCGCCCTCTTCGACGGCTACGACGCGCTGTCGCTACGACCGGCTGCCTACTTCGCCGTCCCGGTTGTGCGCCGACCCGGCGAGGGGATGGTGACGGCATACGGCGGCGGCTATGTCGCGTCCGGTCCGCCCGGCTGGTCGCGGGTGCCCAAGC
>NZ_JBFULD010000125.1:0-11028 GCF_056400505.1 Terrabacter sp. P5_B1 | reverse complement strand
GGTCGGTGGAACCTCGACCTCGAGGGCGTCAGCCCCGCGCTGACGATGGCCGGCGACACCGCCGAGCCGGTCGAGGTGCTGCTGCCGGCCTTCGTCGAGCCGGACGGCACCGGGTCGGTGCTGCGCCGCGGCGTGCCCGCCCGCCGGGTCGGCGGCCACCTCGTGACCACGGTCTACGACCTGATGCTCGCGCAGTACGGCGTCGAGCGGCCGGGGCTGCCGGGCAGCTGGCCCACCGGCTACGACGACGTGTCCGAGCCCTACACGCCCGCGTGGCAGGCCGAGATCACGGGTGTCCCGGCCGAGCAGTGCATCCGCATCGCCCGAGAGTTCGCGACGAACTCCGAGCAGTCGCAGGGCCGCTCGATGATCATCATGGGCGCCGGCATCTGCCAGTGGTTCCACGGCGATGCGACATACCGGGCGATCCTCTCGTTGCTCGTCCTCACCGGCTGCATGGGCCGCAACGGCGGCGGCTGGGCGCACTACGTCGGCCAGGAGAAGTGCCGGCCCATCACCGGCTGGATCTCCCTCGCCAACGCGCTCGACTGGGGCCGGCCGCCGCGCACCATGACCGGCACGTCGTACTGGTACATGCACACCGACCAGTGGCGCAACGACGGCTACTCTGCCGACTCGCTGAACTCCCCTCTCGCCAGAGGACATCTCGCCGGCAAGCACACGGCCGACACCATCGCGCAGTCCGCCCGGATGGGGTGGATGCCGTTCTACCCGCAGTTCGGCACCAACCCGCTCCAGGTGGCCGAGGACGCGCAGGCCGCCGTCGAGGCGGGCACCGCCCCGAGCCCCGCGGCATACGTCGCCGGAGCCCTGCACGACGGCTCGCTGACCTCGGCCATCGAGGACGTCGACGCCCCCGAGAACTGGCCACGCACCCTCGTGCTGTGGCGCAGCAACCTCATGGGCTCCTCGGCCAAGGGCAACGAGTACTTCCTGCGCAACCTGCTCGGCACGCACCACAACGTCATGGGCAGCGAGAACCCCAACGCGCCAAGGCCGTCCGAGGTGAAGTGGCACGACGAGGCGCCCCAGGGCAAGCTCGACCTGCTCCTCTCCGCCGACTTCCGCATGACGTCGACGACGCTGCTCTCCGACATCGTGCTGCCCGCGGCGACGTGGTACGAGAAGCACGACCTCAGCTCCACCGACATGCACCCGTTCGTGCACGCCTTCACCCCGGCCATCGACCCGCCCTGGGAGGCCAAGAGCGACTTCGAGCTCTTCCACCTGCTCGCCGAGAAGCTCTCGGACCTCGCTCGCACCCACCTCGGTGTCGTCAAGGACCTGGTCAGCGTGCCGCTCCTGCACGACACCGCCGGCGAGACCGCGCAGCCGGGCGGTCGTGCGGTCGACTGGCGCACCACCGGACAGCCCGGCACGCCGGGCCGGACGATGCCGGTCTTCCAGGTCGTCGAGCGCGACTACACCGCGATCGCCGAGAAGCTCGCCACGGTGGGGCCCCTCGCGGACAGCCTGGGATTCACCGTCAAGAACGTCACGTTCCGGGTCGAGGAGGAGGTGGCCCGCCTCGCGGCCAAGAACGGCGTCATGCTCGGCGGCGCCGGTGACGGGCGCCCCGCGATCGACACCGACGCCAAGCTCGCCGAGGCGATCCTCACCTTCTCGGGCACGACGAACGGACACCTCGCGGTGCAGGGCTTCCGCACGCTGGAGGAGCGCGTCGGCAAGAAGCTGGTCGACCTCGCCGAGGGCTCCGAGGAGAAGCGGATCACCTTTGCCGACACCCAGGTCCAGCCGGTGCCCGTCATCACCTCACCCGAGTGGTCGGGCTCCGAGACCGGCGGCCGACGCTACGCGCCCWTCACCGTCAACATCGAGCGGCTCAAGCCCTTCCACACCCTGACCGGTCGCATGCACTTCTACCTCGACCACGACTGGATGCAGGACGTCGGCGAGGCCCTGCCGATCTATCGCCCACCGCTCGACATGCACCGTCTCTTCGGCGAGCCGCGGCTCGGCCCGGATGGGGGCAAGYAGGTGACGGTCCGCTACCTCACACCGCACTCGAAGTGGTCGATCCACTCCGAGTACCAGGACAACCTGCTCATGCTGTCGCTCTCGCGCGGCGGCCCGACGGTCTGGATGAGCCCCCAGGACGCCGGCTCCATCGACGTGGCCGACAACGACTGGGTCGAGTGCGTCAACGACAACGGGGTGCTCGTCGGGCGCGCCATCGTCAGCCACCGGATGCCGGAGGGCGTGGTCTACGTCCACCACGCGCAGGAACGCACCATCGACGTGCCGAAGTCGGAGGCGACCGGTCGTCGTGGCGGCATCCACAACTCCGTGACGCGGCTGCTCGTCAAGCCGACGCACCTCATCGGTGGTTACGCCCAGCTGTCCTACACCTTCAACTACCTCGGGCCGACGGGCAACCAGCGCGACATGGTCTCGACGGTGCGCAAGCGCTCACAGGAGGTGACGTACTGATGCGTGTCATGGCCCAGATGGGCATGGTGATGAACCTCGACAAGTGCATCGGGTGCCACACGTGCTCGGTCACGTGCAAGCAGGCGTGGACCAACCGCGCCGGCACCGAGTACGTCTGGTTCAACAACGTGGAGACCCGCCCAGGGCAGGGCTATCCGCGCCGCTACGAGGACCAGGAGACGTGGAAGGGCGGCTGGACGCTGACCCACCGGGGAAGCCTCAAGCTCAAGGCGGGTGGCCGGGTGCAGAAGCTGCTCGGGATCTTCGCGAGCCCGGTGCAGCCCAAGCTCGCCGACTACTACGAGCCGTGGACCTACGACTACCAGACGCTCGTCGAGGCACCGCTCGGCGACGACTTCCCCGTCGCCCGGCCGAAGTCGCTCATCACCGGCGAGAACACGAAGATCACGTGGTCGGCCAACTGGGACGACAACCTCGGTGGCGCGAGCGAGCTGGGCCACCTCGACCCGATCGTCGCCAAGCTCAACGCCTCGGTGCGCCGCGAGTCGGAGGAGAAGGTCCGCTTCGAGCTCGAGCGGACGTTCATGTTCTACCTCCCGCGCATCTGCGAACACTGCCTCAACCCGTCGTGCATGGCCTCGTGCCCGTCCGGCGCCATCTACAAGCGCGAGGAGGACGGCATCGTCCTCGTCGACCAGGACCGGTGCCGCGGCTGGCGCCAGTGCATCACCGGCTGCCCGTACAAGAAGATCTACTTCAACCACAAGAGCGGCAAGGCCGAGAAGTGCACCTTCTGCTACCCCCGCGTCGAGGTCGGCCTGCCGACGGTCTGCTCCGAGACGTGCGTCGGGCGGCTGCGCTACCTCGGGCTCTTCCTCTACGACGCCGACCGGGTGACGGCCGCGGCGGCCACCCCGGACGAGGGTGACCTCTACGAGGCACAGCTGGACCTCATGCTCGACCCGGCCGACCCCGAGGTGATTGCGGCGGCCCGCCGCGGCGGCATCCCCGACGACTGGATGGAGGCCGCTCGGCGCTCTCCGGTCTACGCGCTGGCCAAGAAGTACCGCGTCGCCCTCCCCCTGCACCCGGAGTACCGCACCATGCCCATGGTCTGGTACGTCCCGCCGCTCTCTCCGGTCGTCGATCTCCTTGCGGCACAAGGACATGACGCCGAGGACCGAGGCGTCCTCTTCGGTGCGATCGAGGCCCTGCGTATCCCCGTCGACTACCTCGCCGAGCTCTTCACGGCCGGCCGCACGGACATCATCACCGAGGTGCTGCGCAAGCTGGCGGCCATGCGGGCCTACATGCGCGACGTGTCGCTCGGGCGCGACGGCGATCCGTCGATCCCGGCCGCCGTGGGCCTCGACGAGGAGACGCTCTACGAGATGTACCGACTCATGGCGATCGCGAAGTACGACGAGCGCTACGTCATCCCCACGGCCCACGTCGAGCGTGCGCACGAGCTCGAGGAGATCGGGTGCTCCCTCGACTTCGACGAGGGTCCGGGCATGTACGAGTCCGGACCGTTCGGCGAGGCGAGTGGGCGGCCGGCGCCCGTCGCGGTCGAGACGTTCAACGCCTTGCGACAGCGACAGACGTCCGAGACCACGACGCCGACCTCGGCCTCGGGCGAGCTGCGCGGCCGGGTCAACCTCCTCAACTGGGACGGCAGGGGCGCCCCTTCCGGGCTCTTCCCCGACGACAGCACGGAGGACGCGTCGTGATCGGGCTGCGCCGACGCAGGCCGCAGACCACCGACGACCGCGTCGTGCACCTGGTCGCAGGACGCTGCCTCGACTACCCCGCCGCGGAGCTCGTCACTGCACTGCCCACGATGCGTGAAGCCCTGACGGAGCACGGTGACTCGCCAGGCGTCCCGGAGCTGGCGGGTCTGGTCGACCACCTCGGCGGAGCCGATCTCGCGAGCCTCCAGCGCACCTATGTCGACACCTTCGACCTCAGTCGCAAGCATGCGCTCTACCTGTCCTACTGGACCGACGGGGACACCCGCCGACGCGGCGAGGTGCTGGGACGGTTCAAGACGGCATACCGCAGCAGTGGAGCGGTCGTCGACACCCAGGGCGAGCTGCCCGACTACCTCCCGATGGTGCTCGAGTTCGCGGCAAGGATCGACAGCGCGGCCGGTCGCGCCATCCTCCAAGACTACCGGGCGAGCCTCGAGCTGCTACGAATCGCATTGCAGGAGAGGCAGAGTCCGTATGCCGGCGCCGTCGTCGCCGTGTGCGCCACCCTTCCCGGCGAGTCGCCGCCCGACCGGGCCGCGGTCATGCAGATGGTCGGGATGACGGGCCCCCACCCGACCGAGGCCGTGGGACTCGAGCCGTACGACCCGAGACTCCTTCCGCTGCAACCGGTCCCGTCGGCCGCCACCTCGGGGGCCCACCCGTGAACACCTTCCTGTGGGGAGTGCTGCCCTACCTCTGCATCGCGAGCCTCGTCGGCGGCACCATCTGGCGCTACCGCTACGACAAGTTCGGGTGGACGACCCGCTCGTCCCAGCTCTACGAGTCGCGCCTGCTGCGCATCGGCTCGCCGCTCTTCCACTTCGGCATCCTGCTCGTCTTCTTCGGGCACGTCGGGGGCCTCGTCATCCCCGAGTCGTGGACGGACGCGGTCGGCGTCAGTGAGGGGCTCTACCACTTCAACGCGCTGCTCTTCGGCGGCATCGCCGGGGTGTGCACGCTCGTCGGCATCCTCATCCTCGTCTACCGTCGCCGCACCACCGGGCCGGTCTTCATGGCCACGACGAAGAACGACAAGCTGATGTACGTCCTGCTCGTCGCGGCCATCGTGCTCGGCCTCTGGACGACCCTCGTCAGCGTCGGGGCGGGCAGCGAGGCGCACAACTACCGCGAGACCGTGTCGCCGTGGTTCCGGTCGGTCTTCCTGCTGCGACCCGACGTCGCGTCCATGGCCGCCGCGCCGATCCAGTTCCACGTGCACGCCATCGTCGGGATGCTGCTCTTCGCGCTCTGGCCGTTCACACGGCTCGTCCACGCCTTCACGGCGCCGCTGCACTACCTCTTCCGGCCCTACATCGTCTACCGGTCACGCGACCGGCAGACCTCCGGCAACCGGGCCAACCGTCCCGGCTGGAGCGGGGTCGGCACCGCGGACCGCGACCGTCGCCGCTGAGCGACCCACCTCACACAGGAGCCACCATGAGCCAGACCGAGGCCACCCCTCGCGCGGGCGCCGAGCTGCTCGGTCAGAACCGCAACCTCGCCCTCGCCCTCTTCGCCTTCACCATCACCTTCTGGGCCTGGAACATCATCGGGCCGCTCGGGGTGCGCTACACCGCGCAGATGGGCCTCAGCAGCAGCCAGAAAGCCCTCCTCGTCGCGACGCCGGTGCTCGTCGGCTCCGTCGGGCGCATCCCCGTCGGGGCACTGACCGACAGGTTCGGTGGCCGAATCATGTTCCCGGTGCTGACGCTGGCGAGCATCCCGTTCGTCCTGCTCGTCGCCGTCGCCGGCAACGCCCGCTCCTTTCCCCTGATGCTCCTCTTCGGCTTCTTCCTCGGGATCGCCGGCACGACCTTCGCCGTCGGGATCCCCTTCGTCAACGCGTGGTTCCAGGCCGACCGCCGGGGTTTCGCGACCGGCGTCTTCGGAGCCGGGATGGGTGGGACGGCCCTGTCGGCGTTCTTCACCCCACGGTTCGTGCAGTGGTTCGGCTACACGGCCACGCACGTCATCCTCGCCGCCGCCCTGGCAGCGACCGCGGCGATCTGCTGGACGTGGATGCGCAACTCGCCGCTGTGGCGCCCGAACACCGACCCGGTCGTGCCCAAGCTCGCGGCGGCCCTGCGCCTGCCCATCACGTGGCAGATGTCGTTCTTGTATGCCGTCGCCTTCGGTGGTTTCGTCGCCTTCTCCACCTACCTCCCGACCTTCCTCAAGGACGTCTACTCCTTCGACCTGACGGCGGCAGGCACACGCACGGCAGGATTCGCCATCGCTGCCGTGGTGGCGCGCCCGATCGGCGGCACCCTCAGCGATCGCATCGGTCCTCGTGCCGTGCTCGCGATCTCGCTCGCCGGGACGACGGCGCTGGCCCTCGTGCTCGCGTTCCGACCGCCGCTCGAGCTGTCCGCGGGCCTGTCGTTCGTCGCCATCGCCTTCTTCCTGGGCCTCGGCACCGGTGGCGTCTTCGCGTGGGTCGCCAAGGCGGCACCGGCCGAGCGGGTGGGCAGCGTGACCGGGCTCGTCGGGGCCGCGGGCGGCCTCGGCGGCTACTTCCCGCCGCTCGTCCTCGGGGCCACCTACGACAAGCTGCTCCCCCAGTACGGCGTCGGTCTCGTGCTCCTAGCCATCGTCGCCGCCTCGGCGCTCGCCTTCTCCCAGCTCGGCATCAGGGCAACCGACCGAACCGCTCGACCCGCCTGAGCAGGAGGAGCCGGGCACCCGGGGTCGAGGACCACGGGTGCCCGGCGACACGGCATACGACAGGTGGTGGCGCTCCCTAGAGCACCTGCGAGAGGAAGCGCTGGAGCCGCTGCGTGCCAGGTGCCTCGAAGACCTGGTCGGGCGCGCCGGACTCGACGACCTGACCGTGGTCCATGAAGTGGACCTGCTGCGCGACGGAACGGGCGAAGCCCATCTCGTGGGTCACGACGAGCATCGTCATCCCCTCGGCGGCGAGGTCGGCCATCGTGGCCAGCACGCCCTTGACGAGCTCGGGGTCGAGAGCCGAGGTGGCCTCGTCGAAGAGCATCACCTCGGGCTCCATCGCCAGGGCGCGCGCGATCGCGACGCGCTGCTGCTGGCCGCCGGAGAGGTTGCCGGGACGGACGTCGGCCTTGTGGGCCAGCCCGACGCGATCGAGATGATGGAGTGCGAGCTCCGCCGCCTCGTCCTTGGGCAGCCGTTTGAGCCTGGTCAGGCCGAGCGTGACATTGGCGCGAACTGTCTTGTGCGGGAAGAGGTTGAAGTGCTGGAAGACCATGCCCACCCGTTGGCGCAGGGCGTCGGGGTTGTCGAGCAGCACGCTGCGGCCATCGAGGAGCACGTCGCCACGGTCCGGTTCGAGCAGCCGGTTGACGACACGCAGCAGCGTCGACTTGCCGGAGCCCGAGGGGCCGATGACGCACGCCGTCGTCGCGGCGGCGACGTCGAGGTCGACACCTCGGAGGACTCGGTTGGACCCGAAGGCGAGGTGCACGTCGCGCGTCGCGACGGCCACCCCGCGGGCCGGGTTCGCACCTCCGACGCCCTGGTGGTCGGCTGCGGTCTGGGCGGTCATCGGGCCTCCTGGCTCACGGCGAGGACGGGATCGGCGAGGTCGTCGCCGGCTGGGTCGTCGGGTCGGGTGGCGCCGTCGGCGCGCCGTCCGTCCCGGAGGCGACGGTCGATGGCGTTGACGACGTGCGTCAAGGGCACGGTGACGAGCAGGTAGAAGAGGCCCGCGAGGACGAGCGCGGACTGGTTCCCGGTGTTGGCGGCGGCGTCCTGCCCGATCCGGAAGAGGTCGCGCTGGGTGGCGAGCAGCCCGAGGAAGTAGACGAGCGACGACTCCTTGATGAGCGCGATGAACTGGTTGACCAGCGCAGGCAGGACGCGGCGCACGCCCTGCGGGATGACGACGAGCCGCATGCCCGAGGGACGGCTGAAGCCCAGGGCCCGGGCGGCCTCGAGCTGCCCGGTGTCGACGCTCTGGATGCCTGACCGGAAGATCTCGCCGATGTAGGCGCTTGCGATGAGGGAGAGGGCGAGGATGCCGAGCGGGTAGGGGTTGGGTCCCCAGACGTGCATCCCGACCGGGGACAGCCCGACGCCGATGAGCAGGATCGTGACGGCGGCCGGGAGCCCGCGGAAGATGTCCGTGAAGACCCGCGCCGGCCACCGCAGCCACCGCCGGTGCGAGAGGCCGCACACGGCCAGCGCCATGCCGAGCGCCGTGCCGGCCACCGCCGAGGTGAGGGCCAGGACGAGGGTGTTGGGGAGCCCGACGCGCAGCAGCTCTGGCAGCGCGGCGCTCATGGCGTCGAGGTCGAAGAAGGTCTCCCGCAACGTGGTCAGGATGTCCATCCGGCCCTCCTCTCGGTGATGGGGGTGTGGTCTACGACGGTCGCGTCACTGCGCCGCGGCGGAGCCGCTGCCCGGCTTGAAGTCGGCGGGGATCTCCCGGCTCGGGTAGTACTGCTTCTGCAGCTTGGCCCAGGTGCCGTCGGCGACGACCTCGTCGATGCCCTTGTCGAGCGCGGCCCGCAGCTTGTCGTTGCCGGGCGCCACGGCATACGCGATGCCGCCGGGGTCGAGCTGCTTGGCCACGGCGAGGACCTTGCCGCCGGAGTCGCCCGCTGTCTTCTCGCCGATCTCGGCGGGCGTGATCCACGCGTCGGCGGTGCCCGTGCGCAGCTGGTTCAGCGCGGCGTTGTAGTCCGGGACGCGGACCGGGTTGAGGTTCTCGCGCGTGGCGTAGTCGTCCTGCACCGTGCCCTGCACCACGACGACGCGCTTGCCGGCGAGCTGGTCGAAGGACGTGATGACCGAGCCCTTGGGCACGTCGAGACCGAGGAAGCCGAAGTCGTAGCGGTTCGTGAAGTCGACGGTCTTCTTGCGGGCCTCGGTGATGCTGATCGACGAGGAGCCGACGTCGAACTTGCCGGTCTTGACCTGGGCGAGGAGCGAGCTGAACTCGGTCCCGACGAACTCGACCTTGAGTCCGAGCTTGCCGGCGACCGCCGTCAGCAGGTCGTTGTCGAAACCGGTGAACGTGCCGTCCTTGACGTAGACGTTCGGCGGTGCGTCGGTGAGCGTGCCGGCGCGCAGGGTCCCGGGCTGCTGGAGGTTGTAGGGGTTGTCGGCCGGGCTCTCGGTCGCGGACGATCCCCCACCGCACGCGGCGAGGACGAGGGGGACGAGGGCGACGGCAGAGGCCGTGAGGGAGCGCTTGAGCAGGTGCATGGTGTCGTCCTTCTGGATCGGGCTGGTCAGGGCGCGCCGGGTCCGGCCCGCCGGGCGTCGGTGCTGGCGTGGGGGTGGAACGGGGGGCCGCGAGCCGCGCGACGGTGCGCGGCTACGTCGTGCGCCGGCAGTCGGTGCTGCTCTGGTGGCCCGCGAGGTTCACGATCAGCACGTTATAGGACAAGTAACACGGCGTGATAACCGGGGTGGGACACCAGGGGCGCGCGCCGTCCCGGGGAGCCGCCCCGGGTGGGGCGGCTCTGCCGCCTACGTCGCCTGCGGGGCGGGTCGGTGGCGGATGAGTCGGCGTCGGTGGCCCGCGGGTATGTGCCCCGTGTGACCTCTTCTCCTGCCAGCCTGTCCACCGCCACGGGGAAGCCCGGGTCATGAGCGGCCCCGTGACGCTGGCCGAGGATCGCGCGCCGCACCCGAGCACGGGCGCCCTGGCCGCCGAGGTCGACCCGAGCATCGACCCGACTTCGGCGCTCGCGCTGCTGCGGCGACACACGGCGGCCCTGCCGCTCCCGGGCGGCGGAGCCACGCTGACGCTCTGGGAGTCCCTGGCGTCTGTCGCCGCCGTGAACCTGACCGCAGCCCGCGCCATCGAGCCGCACCTCGATGCCCTGGCCATCCTGGCCGAGGCGCGATCGGCGGGCCACGAGACCCCCCACACGACGGACGGCGCCACGTGGGGAGTCTTCGCTGCGGAGGGACCCGGTGTTCGCCTCGCCGCGACAGACCCCGATGGAGACGGCGTCGTCCGCCTGCACGGCACCAAGCCGTGGTGCTCGCTCGCCGGCTCGCTCTCGCACGCCCTCGTCACCGCCTGGGAGAGTGAGACGACGCGGCGGTTGTATGCCGTCGCGCTGGGTGAGGCGAACGGCGTGACCGTCCATCCCGCTGCCTGGTTCGCGCGCGGCCTGAGCGCCGTGGTGAGCGGACCGGTCACGTTCGACGGAGCCGAGGCGGTTCCCGTCGGGCCGGCAGGCTGGTATCTCGAGCGACCCGGGTTCGCTTGGGGCGCAATGGGCGTCGCGGCGATCTGGTACGGCGGCGCAGTCGGGGTCGCACGTMGGCTCTTGCGGGGTGGGCGCGAGCCGGACCAGATCGCCCTGATGCACCTGGGTGCGGTCGACGCCTCCCTCTGGGGCGCCCGGGCGACGCTCGCCGAGGCGGCGGCTCGCGTGGACGCGGGACGCGCGACCGGTGTCGACGGTGCCACCCTCGCGCTGCGCGCCCGTGACGTCGTGGCCCGCGCCGCCGAGGTCGTCCTCGAGCACGTCGCTCACGCGACCGGGCCGGCGCCCCTCGCCCTGGAGGACGACCACGCGGGACGGGTCGCCGACCTCCAGCTCTATCTCCGGCAGGAGCACGCCGAGCGCGACGAGGCCGCGCTCGGTCGCCACCTGCTCGACGCGGCCCGACTGCCGTGGTGACGGCACGAGGCCGCTCCTTCACCCACGCGGAGACCGGCACGTCGGAGGCCCGCTGGCGTGAGCGTCGCGAGTGGGGACAGGTCATCCCCCTGCCGGCGTTGGCGACGACCGGTGCCAGCCGGGTGGTCGTCGTGGCGGCCCACCCGGATGACGAGACCCTCGCTGCCGGTGGCCTGATGGCCCTCGCGGCCCGAACCGGCCTCGAGGTGGTCGTCGTCCTGCTC
>NZ_JBFULD010000124.1:0-11047 GCF_056400505.1 Terrabacter sp. P5_B1 | reverse complement strand
GGCGGCACGTCGCGCAGAGTGCGTTGGCTCGCACCAGGGCGCTGACGGGCGAGCACCGCCTCACTCCGGCACACCGCCTCGACCGCCCGACGGCGGGGGTCCTGATGTTCACGACGGAGCAGCGGTGGCGTGGGGCGTACCAACGTCTCTTCGCCGAGGGGCGCGCGCACAAGGTGTACCTCGCGGTGGCGCCTCTCCGGCCGGGGCTCGACCTGCCCCTCGTCCGGCGCACCCACCTCGTCAAGGAGCACGGCACCCATCAGGCCCACGAGGTCGCCGGGGCCGAACCCAACACCGAGACCCTCGTCGAGCTGCTCGACGCCGCCGTGGGCACGGCTCGCGGGCAAGAGGACCTCGGGCTCTACCGACTCTCGCCCCGCACGGGGCGCACCCACCAGCTGCGGTGCCACCTCGACGGGCTCGGCATACCCATCGTCCACGACCCGCTCTACCCGGTCGAGCGCGACGTGCCCCTCGACGACTTCAGCGCGCCGCTGCAGCTGCTGGCGGCCGTGCTCGCCTTCGAGGACCCGGTCGACGGGACGCCGCGACGGTTCGTCACGCGGCGCCGCCTGGCTGCCTGGGCGGGAGGCTGGCCGGCCCTCTGAGCGCCCCACGACGACGCGACATGGCCACGTCACCGAGCGTTCAGGCGACCGTGCCCATCTCGACGCGCGAGGACGTCTACCGCGGTCTAGGGTGACGCGCAGACCGCGCGGAAGAGCCGGTCCCAGAGAGGAACTCATGCGTCAATCTCGTCCTGCCCTGAGTCGGGTCGCTGCGGTCACCACCGCCGCGCTCGCCGTGGGCATCACCCCTTTCGTCGTGGCCGCACCGGCCTCAGCGACGGCCCCGACCGAGCTGTTCATCAGCGAGTACGTCGAGGGCTCGAGCAGCAACAAGGCGCTCGAGATCTACAACGGCACGGGCGGCACCGTGGACCTGTCGGCCTACAACGTCCAGGTCTACGCCAACGGAAGCCTGACTGCCGGGTCCACGACGCCGCTCGCCGGCACGCTCGCGTCCGGCTCGGTCTTCGTCTACGCCAACAGCTCGTCCGGTACCGCGCTCAAGTCCGTCGCCAACCAGCAGAGCGGCAACGCCAACTGGAACGGCAACGACGCGGTCGTGCTGCGCAAGGGCAGCACGGTGCTGGACGTCATCGGCCAGATCGGCGTGGACCCGGGCGCCGAGTGGGGCACCGGCCTCACCTCGACCGCGGACGACACTCTTCGCCGCAAGTCGTCCGTCACCGTCGGGGACACGAACGGGACCGACGTCTTCGACCCCGCCGCCCAGTGGGACGGCTTCGCCCAGGACACGTTCGACGGTCTGGGCACCCACACGGTCGACGGGGGACCGGCGACGGACGTCGCTCCCGCCGTCACCTCGACCGCCCCCGCCGCCGGCGCGTCGAACGTCGCCGTCGACGCGAGCCAGACGGTCACCTTCTCCGAGCCCGTCGACGCCGCAGCCGGAGCCTTCTCGCTCTCGTGCTCGATCTCGGGCGCCAAGACCCTCGCGGTCACCGGCGGTCCGACGACGTTCACGCTCGACCCGTCCGCCGACTTCGCCCTCGGTGACGCGTGCACCCTGACGGTCTCGGCTGCTGCCGTCACCGACCAGGACGCCATCGACCCGCCGGACTCGCCGGCCGCCGACGTCGTCGTGCACTTCTCAGTGCCCGCGAGCAATCCCTGCGAGGCCACCGCCACCCCCGTGCCGGCCATCCAGGGCAGCGGCGACACCGCCGCCATCACGGGTTCGGTCACGACACGCGGTGTCGTCGTCGGCGACTACGAGGGTCCGTCGCCGGCGTTGCGCGGCTTCTTCATCCAGGACCCGAAGGGCGACAACGACCCCGCGACGTCCGACGGAATCTTCGTCTTCGAGGGGAGCAACGCCGACAGCGTCAAGGTCGGTGACCTCGTCACGGTGACCGGCAATGCCAGTGAGAACCAGGGCCAGACCCAGGTCAGCGCGGGCACGATCACGGTCTGCGGCACCGGCACGGTGGCCCCCACAGAGGTGCGCTTCCCCATCGCGAGCGGCACGGCTCTCGAGCGCTACGAGGGCATGCTCGTGACGCTCCCGCAGGCCATGTCGGTGACCGAGCACTTCCAGCTCGGCCGCTTCGGCCAGGTCACCCTCTCGCAGGGCGGCCGGCTGGAGCAGCCCACCAACGTCGTGGCACCGGGTGCCGAGGCGGTTGCGCTGCAGGCGTCCAACAACCTTCGCAAGATCGTCCTCGACGACACCACCCAGGCCCAGAACGTCGATCCGATCGTCTTCGGGCGTGGTGGACGACCGCTCACGGCGTCCAACACGCTCCGTGGCGGCGACACCGTCACCGGCCTGACGGGAGTCCTCAACTACACCTGGGGTGGCAACGCCTCCAGCGCCAACGCCTACCGCATCCGCCCGGTCTCGCCGGCTGCCACGGTCGACTTCCAGCCGACCAACCCCCGGCCGTCGAGCCCGCCCGCCGTGGGTGGCCACACGCGCGTCGTCGGGATGAACCTCCTCAACTTCTTCAACACCCTCGACACGACCGGCAACAACTGCCGCGGCGGCCTCACCGGGGCGGTCATGGACTGCCGCGGCGCCAACACCGCCGCCGAGTTCGACCGCCAGTGGCGCAAGACGGTCGCCGCCGTCTCGGGCACGAAGGCCGACGTCGTCGCCTTCATGGAGATGGAGAACGACGGCTACGGCACCGACAGCGCCGAGCAGTTCCTCGTCGGCAAGCTCAACGAGAAGGACGGCGCAGGGACGTGGGCGTTCATCGACGCCGACGCCCGCACGGGACAGCCCGATGCCCTGGGCAACGACGCGATCAAGGTCGGCATGCTCTACAAGCCCGGCACCGTCAGCCCGGTGGGCACCACTGCGGCGCTCAACACCGTCGACTTCGTCAACGGCGGTGACTCGGGTCCGCGCAACCGCCCCTCGCTCGCCCAGGCGTTCCGCGACAACACGACCGGCGGCACGTTCGTCGCCGTCGCCAACCACCTCAAGAGCAAGGGCAGTGCGTGCGACACCCCCGACGCCGGCGACGGCCAGGGCAACTGCACCGAGGTGCGCGTCCGCTCGGCGAAGCTGCTGGCGAGCTGGCTGGCGACGGACCCGACGGGCACCGGCGATCCCGACGTCCTCATCCTGGGCGACATGAACTCCTACGCCAAGGAGGACCCGATCACGACGCTCGAAGGGGCCGGCTACACCAACCTCATCGAGCAGCGGAACGGCCGCGAGGCGTACTCCTACGCGTTCGACGGCCAGTGGGGCTACCTCGACCACGCGCTCGGCTCGGCGTCGATCAACAGCCAGGTGACGGGAGTCGGCGACTGGCACGTCAACGCCGACGAGCCCTCGATCCTCGACTACAACACCGAGTTCAAGACGCCGGCGCAGGTGTCGAGCCTCTACGCGCCTGACCAGTTCCGCATCTCGGACCACGACTCGGTGGTCGTCGGACTGAACCTGACGAACGCCGCCCCGGTCGTCGGCCCGGTCAGCGGTCCGTCGACGGCCGTCTCGGTCGGCACGCCGGCCACGGTGAGTGCACCGTTCACGGATGCCGACCCGCTCGACACCCACACGACGTCGATCTCCTGGGGCGACGGCAGCACCACAGCGGGAACCGCCACCGGCGGGACCGTCAGTGGCGACCACGTCTACACCGCAGCTGGCGTCTACACCGTCGTCGTGACGGTCACCGACCAGTGGGGCAACGCCGGCACCGGCACGACGTCCGTGGTCGTCTACGACCGAGCGGCCGGGTTCCTCACGGGTGGAGGCTGGTTCGTCTCTCCGGCGGGTGCCGTGGTCGGCGCTCCGTCGGCGAGCGGCAAGGCGGAGTTCTCCGTGTCGGCCAGGTACGCCGCAGGTGCGAGCCGTCCGGACGGGTCGCTGACCCTGTCGACACCGGGCCTGACGCTCGCGTCCACGGGGCTGGACTGGCTCGTCGTCACCGGTGACACCGCCCGCCTCGCGGGCCCCGCCACCGTCGGCGGCGCGTCCGGCTACCGCTTCGAGGCGACGGCCACCGACGCCGCGTCCGACACGATGCGCGTCGTCGTCCGCGACGTGTCCGGCGCCGTCGTCTACGACAGCGGCACGCAGCGCCTGCAGGGCCAGGTCAAGATCCACTGACCCGCGAGCGCAACGCATGAGAACGGCCCGGGATCGGCTGCGATCCCGGGCCGTTCGGCGTTCGCGTGCGCTACCGAGGCAGCGGGGCCCGACCCCGAGGAGCGAGGAGAGACTGGTGCCGGTGACAGCGTGAGCGGCAGGGCCTGACCCGGGGCGCGGGCCGTCCTCCTAGACTGCACGGATGCTGGAGCCCCCCGTCGCGCGTCGCGACCCTGTCGTCCGCGAGCACCACGGCGACCTCTTCGAGGACCCCTACGCCTGGATGGCCGACCGCGACTCGGACGAGCTGCGCGAGCTGCTGGTCGGTGAGAACGCCTACGCCACCGAGCGCACCGAGCACCTGCGACCGCTGGGAGAAAAGGTCTTCGAGGAGTTCCGGTCGCGCATCGAGGAGACCGACCTCTCCGTGCCGGTGCGGTACCACCGTTGGTGGTACTACTCGCGCACCGTGGAGGGGGAGCAGTACGCCGTGGAGGCGCGGGTGCTGGCCGCTGCCCATCCCGAGCGCCCGACCCTCGAGGCGGGACGTCCGCCTGCGGGTGAGCAGGTGCTCCTCGACCACAACGAGGAGGGGCGCGACCACGAGTTCTTCGCCGTCGGCGCGAGCGAGGTGTCACCGTCGGGTGACCTGCTGGCGTATGCCGTCGACGTCGTCGGCGACGAGCGCTACGACGTGCGCGTGCGCCGGATCGAGGACGGGGTCGTCCTCGATGACACCGTGCGCCAGACCGGGGGATCGCTCGCGTGGTCCCTCGATGCCCGACACCTCTTCTACACGCGCGTCGACGACGCCTGGCGACCCCACCAGGTGTGGCGTCATGAGGTCGGCACTCCGGCCGAGGACGACGTGCTCGTCCACGAGGAGACCGACGAGCGCTTCTTCGTCGGGGTGGGCAGCTCGCGCGACGACCGCCTCATCCTCATCGCGATCGGGTCCAAGACCACGAGCGAGTTCCGCCTGCTCGATGCCGACGACCCCCTGGGCACGCCGCGGGTCGTGGCCGAGCGACGACAGGGCGTCGAGTACGACGTCGAGCCGTTCGGGGACCAGATGCTCGTCACCCACAACGCCAACCGGGTCAACTTCGAGCTCGCCGTGGCGGCAGTGACGAGCACGTCGGCCGAGGACTGGGTGCCGTTGGGTGTCACGAGCGAAGACGAGTACGTCACGGGCGCAGAGGGATTCGACGACTTCATCGCGGTGTCGCTGCGACGTGAGGGCGGCACCGGCGTGCGGGTCGTGCTGCGTGACCCGGCCGCACCGAACGGCTTGGGGGAGGCGCACGACATCGCCGTCGGTGAGCCGATCGGCACCCTGCACGTCGGCGTCAACCCCGAGGCGTCCACCTCGTCGCTGCAGATCGTCCACGAGTCACTCGTCACTCCTCGCACCGTCGAGGACTACGACGTCCGCTCGCGCGCCTTCACCCTCCTCAAGCAGCAGCACGTGCGCGGCGACGTCGACCTGACGCAGTACCGCCAGCGGCGCGAGTGGGCCACGGCGGCCGACGGCACCCGGATCCCGATCTCCCTCGTGCACCGTCACGACGTGACGGCGGACGGCACCGCGCCCGGCCTGCTCAACGCGTACGGCGCGTACGGCATCTCGAGCGACCCCTGGTTCTCGGTGCTGCGGCTCTCGTTGCTCGACCGGGGCTGGGTCTTCGCCATCGCGCACGTCCGGGGCGGGTCCGAGCTGGGCCGGTCGTGGTACGACGACGGCAAGCTCGAGGCCAAGCCCAACACCTTCACCGACTTCATAGCCTGTGCCGACCATCTCGTCGAGACCGGCGTCGTCGCGCCGAACCGCCTTGCAGCAGAGGGTGGGTCCGCAGGCGGCCTGCTCATGGGGGCCGTGGTCAACCTCGCACCGGAGCGCTTCCGCTTCGTCCACGCGCAGGTGCCCTTCGTCGATGCCCTGACGACGGTGCTCGACCCGAGCCTGCCGCTCACGGTCGTCGAGTGGGAGGAGTGGGGCAACCCGCTCGAGGACCCGGCGGCATACGCCCTCATGAAGTCCTACGCGCCCTACGAGAACGTGCGGCCGACCCGGCACCCGAGCCTGCTCGTGACAGCCGGGCTCGACGACACGCGGGTGTACGTCACCGAGCCCGCCAAGTGGGTCGCGGCGCTGCGGCACGCCGACCGCGACGTCGACGAACCGGCCCAGATCCTCTTCCGCACCGAGATGGCCGCCGGACACGGAGGCCGGTCCGGTCGCTACGACCTGTGGCGCCAATGGGCTTGGGAGACGGCCGTGCTCATCGACCAGACGTCGTGAGCCGGCCGTCCCGTCACGCCCGCACCCGGATCAGGAGCCGTAGATCGCGGTCACCCACTCCGGGTGGTCGATGAACGGGTTCCGGTTGTGCTGCCAACTGTCGAAGATGACCTGGTTGCGGCGCTTCTCGAAGGCGTCCGGTGGGTCCTGCAGGTTCCACTGCTTGAGCACCGACATCTTGCCGATGGCGGGCGCGGTGCCGTTGCCGACCTGGTTGTCGGGCTCGAGGTCGGCGAACCCGTCACCGCCGTCCCAGCGCACGGCCATGTAGAAGATCATCCGGGCGACGTCGCCCTTGACGGCGTCGCGCGGCTCGAACGAGTCACCGTCGCTGAGGCAGCCGGTGCACTGGGCCACCGCCGAGCCGCCGTTGTCGAAGTCGAGGTTGCCGCGGGTGCTGTTGACCGTGACGTCCTCGGGACGCAGGTGGTGCACGTCCGTCCCGGGGCCGTTGACGGTGCCGAAGTCGCCGTGGCTCTTGGCCCAGACGTGCTCGCGGTTCCACTGGTCGACGCCGCCGCCGTTGTCCGACTTGGCGATCGAGCGGCCCGAGTAGACCTCGATGACGTTGTTGCTGTTGGCCGGATCCTGGTCGGTGTCCTTGAGGGCCGTCCAGACCTGGTCATAGGTGAGGGTCGTGACCCCTCTGGAGACGATCCGGTGCAGCTCGGTGTGCAGGGCGGCCCCTGTCTTGCCGATCGCGGAAGCGTAGTAGGTCGAGTCGTAGGGGCCCGTGGTGCCGGTGGGCGCCGGTGTCGTGCTCGTCGGCGGCGGGGTGCTCGTCGCCGTCCCGCTGAAGGTGAAGGCGCTCGTCGCCGTCAGGCCCGGGTGGGAGAAGTACGCCGACAGTGCGCCGGTGACGTCGATCTGGCGGCCCATGAGGGACGGATTGCCCTTCAGCCCCCACGCGGACCGGAAGGCCGACGGGATCTGGACGTAGAGCATCCTGCCCGTCGACGTCTCGGCAGCGGAGTCGGCGATGGCGAGGGCGTAGTCGTTGGGGAAGCCGGAGCGCACCACGGTGCTCGTGGCGGTGGGCTGGCCGACGACGTAGCCGCGGACGGTGGCGGACTGGCCGGTCTGGGAGGCGACCGCCTGCGCGACGGTGAGGGGTGCGGCGACGAGCGCGGGCGCCGGTGAGGCGGCCGCCCGAGGAAGGGGCAGCGAGCCGGCCGGGGACCCGGCTGCGCTGGTGAGCGCGAGGCTCGGCGGGACGAGGGCGACGGCCAGTCCGGTGAGGACGGCGGCGATGCGGCGCCGGGGGATGACGACGGGCACGGGTGCTCCTGTAGGGGCGGGGGAGTCGGGTGCGGTCACCCTCCCGCCGCCCGGGAGGACGGCGGCTCCACGAGCGTGGCGGGTCGGCCGTCGACGCCGGGTCAGTCGTTGGTCTCACCTTTGTCAGCGCGGCCCCAAGATTCGGCAGGACGGGTCGCCGGCTCAGCCGCCGGGGAGCCGCGGGGGAGCCGCCGCGGGCTCCGGACGCTGAGACCGTGGTCCGGGCCGCACGCAGCGCCTCCTAGACTTGTGACCCATGATGTCCTCCCTCGACCTGCGCGGCCGCACGCTCGACGTGCGCTTCCTGCGCCGGGCCCTTCCCCGAGCCGAGTTCGACGTCACGGCCGCCCTCGAGCAGGTGCGGCCGATCTGCGAGGACGTCGAGCATCGCGGTGCCGCCGCCCTGCGTGATCTGGGCGAGCGCTTCGACGGGGTGCGACCGACCCACCTGCGCGTGCCCCGCGCGCTGCTGCAGGCCGCCCTCGACCAGCTCGACCCCGACCTGCGGGCCGCGCTCGAGGAGTCGATCCGTCGTGCCCGCATCGTGCACGCCGACCAGCGCCGCACCGACACGACGACGCAGGTCGTGCCCGGCGGCACCGTGACCGAGCGCTGGGTGCCCGTCGACCGCGTGGGCCTCTACGTGCCCGGTGGACTGGCCGTCTACCCGAGCAGCGTCATCATGAACGTCGTCCCTGCCCAGCTCGCCGAGGTCGGCTCTCTGGCCGTCGCCTCACCGCCGCAGCGGGAGAACGTCGGCGAGTTCGCCGGCTACCCCAACCCGACGATCCTCGCGGCCTGCGCCCTGCTCGGCGTCGACGAGGTGTATGCCGTCGGGGGTGCCCAGGCGGTCGCCATGTTCGCGTACGGTTTCGTCGACGACGACGCCCAGTGGGGCTCCGTCGACGGCGAACCTGTCGTGTGCGACCCCGTGTCGCTCGTCACCGGGCCCGGCAACATCTGGGTCGTGGCCGCGAAGCGCCTGCTCAAGGGGCTCATCGGCATCGACGCCGAGGCCGGACCCACCGAGATCGCCATCCTCGCCGACGACTCGGCGGACCCCGACCACGTCGCGGCCGACCTCGTCAGCCAGGCCGAGCACGACCCGCTCGCGGCTTCGGTGCTCGTGACGGACAGCGAGGAGCTGGCCGAGGCGACCCGGCGGTCGCTCGCGCGACGCGTCCCGGCCACGAAGCACTCCGAGCGCGTCACCGAGGCCCTCGAGGGCACGCAGTCGCGCATCGTCCTCGTCGACGACGTCGACGCGGGCCTCGACGTCGTCAACGCGTATGCCGCCGAGCACCTCGAGATCCAGACCCGCGACGCGTCCGACGTCGCCGCTCGTGTGCGCAACGCGGGTGCCGTCTTCGTCGGCCCGCACAGCCCGGTCAGCCTCGGCGACTATGCCGCCGGCTCGAACCACGTGCTGCCCACCGCGGGGTGCGCGTGCCACAGCAGCGGCCTGTCGGTGCAGTCCTTCCTCCGCGGCATCCACGTCGTCGACTACGACGAGCCTGCGCTGCGCGGTGTCGCCCGCCACGTCGTGACACTGGCGCAGGCCGAGGACCTGCCGGCGCACGGTGAAGCAGTGACGGCACGCTTCGGCGACGAGGTCCCCCGGTGACCGGGGGAGTCCCGGCTGCCTCGGAGGTCCAGCGCCTGCTGCGTCCCGACCTGCGCGGGCGCACACCGTACGGTGCGCCGCAGCTCGACGTGCCGGTGCGGCTCAACACCAACGAGAACTCCTACCCGGTGCCGCAGGTCGTCGTCGACGCCGTCGTCGCGGCGCTCGCCGACGACGTGGCCTCGCTCAACCGCTACCCCGACCGCGAGTTCACCGACCTGCGCAAGGCGCTGACGGCATACGTCGAGAAGCAGTCCGGGGTGACGGTCACGCCCGAGCAGGTGTGGGCGGGCAACGGCTCCAACGAGGTGCTCTCGCACGTCGTCCAGGCCTTCGGTGGCCACGGTCGCGTCGCGCTCGGGTTCACCCCGAGCTACTCGATGCACCCGATCATCACCGAGACGAACGGGACGACGTGGGTCGACGGACTCCGTTCCGCCGCAACCGAACCCGATGCGTTCGACCTGACGCCTGAGTCGGCCGCGAAGCAGGCGCGAGAGCACGACCCCTCGATCGTCTTCCTCTGCTCGCCGAACAACCCGACCGGCACCGCGTTGCCGTTCGAGGTCATCGGTGCGGTCCTCGACGCGGCGCCGAACGCGATCGTCGTCGTCGACGAGGCCTACGCCGAGTTCGCCCGCCCCGGAACGCGATCCGCGCTGACGCTCTTGGCCGAGCACCCACGCCTCGTGGTGACGCGGACCATGAGCAAGGCGTTCGCCTTCGCCGGGGGACGTCTCGGCTACCTCGTCGCGGCACCCGAGCTCGTCGACGCGCTGCGCCTCGTCCGGCTGCCCTACCACCTGAGCAGCCCGACCCAGACGATCGCCCGCATCGCCCTCGAGCACGCGGACGTCATGCTGGGCACCGTCGAGGTCATCAAGCACCAGCGCGACCGCATCGTCGAGCGGCTCACCGAGCTCGGCGCCCGCCCGGTCGCCAGCGACAGCAACTTCGTCCTCTTCGGTGGTCTCCGCGACGAGCAGGCCACGTGGCAGGCGTTGCTCGACGAGGGCGTCCTCGTCCGGGACATGGGCATCGCCCATCACCTGCGGGTCACGGCGGGCGACCCCGACGAGACGTCGGCGTTCCTCGAGGCCATGACCCGTCTCGCCCCCACGCACGTGCTCGCCCCCCGTGCCGACCAGCAGGAGTCCCCCGCATGAGCCGCACCGCGAAGATCATCCGCGCCACGTCCGAGTCGTCCGTCGAGCTCTGGCTCGACCTGGACGGCACCGGCACGTCCGACGTCTCGACCGGCGTCCCGTTCTACGACCACATGCTCCACTCGCTGAGCAAGCACTCGCTCATCGACCTCACGGTCAAGGCGACGGGCGACGTCGACGTCGACGTGCACCACACGGTCGAGGACACCGCGATCGTGCTCGGGCAGGCGCTGCGGGAGGCGCTGGGCGACAAGTCCGGCATCTCCCGTTTCGGTGATGCCACTGTGCCCCTCGACGAGGCCCTGTGCCACGCGGTCGTCGACGTGGCCGGACGACCCTACGTCGTGCACGAAGGGGAGCCCGACGGCCAGCAGTACGCCCTCATCGGCGGTCACTTCACCGGCTCGATGACCCGCCACGTGCTCGAGTCCTTCGCCTACAACGCCGGGCTGTGCCTCCACGTCCGCGTGCTCGCCGGCCGGGACCCGCACCACATCGTCGAGGCCCAGTTCAAAGCGGTGGCGCGGGCGCTGCGGGCCGCCG
>NZ_JBFULD010000123.1:0-11090 GCF_056400505.1 Terrabacter sp. P5_B1 | reverse complement strand
GGGCCGACGGGGTGGGCTCTGACCCCAACGACCCCCACTTCGCCTTCAGCGCAGGTGGCAGCGCCTACTTCATCGTCGGGCTGCACCCGGCTGCGTCGCRCGTGGCCCGCCGGGCACCGCTGCCGACCCTCGTCTTCAACCCCCACGCCCAGTTCGAGGAGCTCCGGGCCGAGGGTCGCTTCGACGGCATGCGCACCACGATCCGCCGCCGCGACGAGGACCTCCAGGGCTTCATCAACCCGATGGTCGCCGACCACGGCGACAGCACCGAGGCGCTGCAGTACTCCGGACGTCACCACGCGAGCGGCTGGCAGCCACCGCTCCACGTGACCCCCGCCACCGACACCACGGAGACCACGACATGACCCTGACGCGGCTCGCACCCCAGACCGGCACGGCCTTCCTCCTCCGGGCCGGGCAGCGCCTCACGGTCGTGGACCCGACGGGCGAGCAGGTCAGCGACTTCTTCGCCGTCATGGACGCCGACCGCGACGAGTGGCTGAGCTCGGGACGCACCATCGACTACGCCAACTCGACCGCCGTGACGACCGGCAGCGTGCTCTACAGCAACCGCAGCCGGCCGATGGCCACCGTCGTCGAGGACACCTGCGGGCACCACGACCTGCTCCTCACGCCGTGCTCGCAGCAGACGTTCGACCTGCTCTACCCGGAGTTCGAGGGTGCCTACCACCCGAGCTGCTTCGAGAACCTCGCGACGAACATGGCGAGCTTCGGGGTCGACCCGGACCGGATCTCGACGACGCTCAACATCTTCATGAACGTCTGGGCCGAGCGGAACGGCGAGCTGCACATCGACCCGCCGACCTCGCGGGCCGGGGACCGCTTCGTCCTGCGGGCCGAGGCCGACCTCGTCGTCGGCCTGACCGCCTGCTCGGCGGAGAAGTCGAACAACGGCGTGTGCAAGCCGATCGACTTCCGCATCGACGACTGACGACGCGAGGCTCGCGGACGACGTGGCACACTGACCCCGTGGATCTCGACGTGGTGAGGCGCGCCCCCCTGTTCAAGGCTCTGGACGACGAGGCGGCCTCCGCGCTGCAGTCGGAGATGAGCCGGTCGCACATGGAGCGCGGAGACGTGCTGTTCCACGAGGGCGACCGGGGTGACACGCTCTACGTCATCGCCGAGGGCAAGATCAAGCTCGGCCGCACGAGCCCGGACGGCCGCGAGAACCTCGTCGCCATCCTCGGCCCGGGCGAGATGTTCGGTGAGCTCAGCCTCTTCGACCCCGGCCCGCGCACGATGACCGCCACCGCGGTCGCCGAGACGCAGCTGCTCGGCCTCGGCAACGACTCGCTGACGGCGATCCTCACGGGACGTCCCGAGGTGTCCAAGACCCTGCTCGCTGCACTCGCCCAGCGCCTGCGCCGCACCAACGCCCACCTCGCCGACCTCGTCTTCACCGACGTCCCGGGCCGCGTCGCCAAGGCGCTGCTCGACCTGTCCGAGCGTTTCGGCCGTCCGGTCGAGGGCGGCATCATGGTCTCCCACGACCTCACCCAGGAGGAGCTCGCGCAGCTCGTCGGCGCCTCGCGCGAGACGGTCAACAAGGCCCTCGCCGACTTCGCGACGCGCGGCTGGCTGCGACTCGAGGCGCGTGCCGTCCTCCTGCAGGACGTCGAGCGGCTCAAGCGCCGCGCTCGCTGAGGACTCGAGTTCGGCCCGTCACCACAGTTGCTCAGCGGTCGAGCAACCAGCCGTCCGGGCCGTTGACGACGAGCCGGTCGGCGCGGTCTGCTGCGGCGGCGACCAGGAGCGCGTTGGCCTCGTCGCTGTGCTCGACCCATGCCGCGGCCTCCGCCGGCTCCTTGCCGAAGGTCACGTGCCGCTCGACGAGGCGCGCCCGGCGCACGTCGTCGTCGCCCGAGACGAACCAGACCTCGGCGAGCCGGTCGCGCGCCCGCGCCCAGCGCGGCTCCGGCAGCAGCAGGTAGTTGCCCTCCGTGACGACGAGCCGCGCCGACGGCGGCACGACCACCGCTGCGGCCAGCGGCTGCTCGAGGGTGCGGTCGAAGCCGGGAGCGTAGACCCACGAGTCCGGCTCGGCCACGACCCGGCCCAGCAGGTGCGCATAGCCCTCGGCGTCGAACGTGTCGGGCGCCCCCTTGCGAGAGCGTGCCCCGAGCCGGTCGAGCTGCACGTCGGCGAGGTGGAAGCCGTCCATCGGCACGTGCGCGACCCAGCCCACCCCCTCGCGAGCGGCGACGGCCCCGACGAGCGCGTCGACCAGCGTCGACTTGCCCGCGCCCGGTGCTCCGGCAATCCCCAGGACGACCCGGCGCCGGTCACCGACGAGCGCCACGGCCGCAGCGGCGATCGCCTCGATGCTCATCGGCGGCTCATCGGAAGCTCGTCGGCGCTCATCAGCACTCATCCGTGCTCGCGGAGGTACTCCAGCTGGGCCCGCACCGACAGCTCGGCCGCCGGCCAGACGCTCCGTGGCACGTCGGCGTAGACCTGCTCGACGACGGCGTATGCCGTCTGCGCACCTCGGGCGACCGCGTCGCGCACCTGGTCCAGTCGTTCCGAGCGGTGCCGGAGGTAGAAGGTGACCGTCGCGGTGGCATCGGCGACGAACGGCCCGTGGCCCGGGAGCAGACTCGTGACGACCCCGGACCGGGTCAGGGCCTCGATGCGGTCGAGCGAGGCGAGGTAGGACTCGAGGCTGCCGTCGGGCCATGCGACGACGGTCGTGCCGCGACCGAGGACGGTGTCGCCGGTGAGCAGCGTGTTGTCGGCCGGCAGGACGAAGGAGAAGGAGTCGCTCGTGTGACCGGGCGTCTCGACGGCGAGGATCTCGAGACCGCCGACCGTGACGGTCTCRCCGGCGCGCAGGTCGTCGTGGCCGCGGCCGAACGCCCGCACCGGCGCACCCGTCAGCTCGTGGAAGCGGTCCGCGCTCTCGGCATGGTCGTCGTGGCCGTGCGTGAGCAGGGTGAGTGCCACCCGTCGGCCGGAGTCGGCCACCCGGCGCAGGACGTGCTGCAGGTGGCTCTCGTCCAGCGGGCCCGGGTCGACGACGACGACCTCATCGGACCCGGGTTCGGCGAGCAGCCACGTGTTGGTGCCGTCGAGGGTCATCGGCGACGGGTTGGGGCACRGCACGCACTCGGCGCGCTCGGTCGTCACACCGCCGTGCCAGGCGTGGTCCGCTGCTTCGCCCTTCACCGACGTCCCACCCCGCACCTCATCGTTCGACGATCTCCATGGCGGCCCCGTCCGGGCCGTCGACGACCTCCGGCATGATGAGCGGCAGGGAGTCGCTGTGCACGACCACCGCTGCAGCAGAGGGCGCGTCGCGGATCTCCTCCACGCAGATGACGGTCGGCGGCAGCATGAGAGCCGTGCCCGCGGCATACGCCCCCAGCAGCTCGGACGGGACGAACCAGTCCGCGTGGTCGGCCTCGGTGGTCTCGCCGTCGGCCACCTGCGAGGCCGGCATGAGCGCGGCGAAGAACCACGTGTCGTAGCGCCGCGGCTCGAAGACCGGGGTCAGCCAGTGCGCCTTGGCGACGATGAGGTCGGACCGCAGGACGAGCCCCCGGTCGTGCAGGACCTCGGCGAGGGAGAGCCGGCGGTCGACGAGACCGAGCCGGATGTCGCGCCACTCGGGGTCGTCGACCCTGGCCAGCGGCCCGCTCGCGGACGGGCTCGCGAGCAGCACGCCGCACTCCTCGAAGACCTCGCGCACCGCCGCAGCGACGTACATCTGCGCCTCGGCGGGCGAGCAGCCGAGCCGCTCCGCCCACTCGGCAGGCGACGGGCCGGCCCACGGCAGACGGGCCTCGCTGTCACGCTCGTCGACGCCGCCCCCGGGAAAGACCATCATGCTCGGCGCGAACTCCATCCCGGAGACGCGCCTGAGCATGAAGACCTCGGGCCCGGCGTCCCCGTCGCGCACGAGCATCACGGTGCTCGCGCGGCGGGGGGTCGCCTCGTCCCACCGTTCGCCGGCAAGCCAGCGGGAGGCCGCGTCGGAGATGCCCGGCGTGGTGGTCAGGGAGAACCGACGGTTCACGGTGTCGGTCACGCGCCGATCACGCGACGATCATCGGGCGACGGAGACGATGACCTCGACCTCGACGGGTGCGTCCAACGGGAGCGCAGCCACGCCGACGGCCGAACGGGCGTGGATCCCCTTGTCGCCAAAGGCTTTGACGAGCAGCTCGCTCGCGCCGTTGATGACCCCGGGCTGGCCGGTGAAGCCCGGGTCGGAGGCGACGAAACCGACGACCTTGACGACACGCGACACGGTGTCGAGGTCACCGATCTCGGACTTGATGGCCGCGATCGCGTTGAGGGCACAGGTCTCGGCGAGGGACTTGGCGGTGTCGGCGTCGACCTCCGCCCCGACCTTGCCGGTCGCGGCGAGCGAGCCGTCGACCATCGGCAGCTGGCCCGAGGTGAAGACGAGGTCGCCCTCGCGGACGACGGGGACGTAGGCGGCGACGGGCGGCACGACCTCGGGTACGGTGAGGCCGAGCCCGGACAGGCGGTCTTCGACGGCAGACATCGATCGGCTCCTCAGGACTTCGGGCGCTTGAAGTAGGCGACGAGGCTCGTGCCGTCGGGACCGTTGACGATCTGGACGAGCTCCCACCCGTCCGCCCCGAAGTTGTCGAGGATCTGCTTGGTGTTGTGGATCAGAAGCGGTGCGGTGAGGTACTCCCACTGGGTCATGGCCCTCACCCTACTCAGTGCGCTGACGGCTCTCGGCGGGTGCGCCGGTGGCGCTGCTGACACGATGACGCCCATGAGCAGCCGCCCCGACCAGACGTCTCCCGCCCAGGCGACGACTCGCTCCTACGGCAGCGACCCGGCGCAGGTCTACGACGTGATCCCGCCGGCCCCTGCGGCTCCCGCCGCTGCCGGCACGGTGGTCGTCGTCCACGGCGGCTTCTGGCGTCAGCAGTACGACCGCGAGCACGCGCGCCCCGAGGCCCAGGCGTTCGCTGCGGCCGGCTACCACGTCGTGCTCGCGGAGTACCGCCGAGTCGGTATGCCGGGCGGCGGCGTTCCCGGGACCCTCGACGACGTGCGCGACCTCCTCGCGGCGGTCTCGTCGCAGGCCGACCTGCCCAAGCCGCTCGTCCTCGTCGGTCACTCCGCCGGCGGACAGCTCGTCACCTGGGCGGCCGGGCAGCCGTGGGCCCACGCGCGCGGGATCGCGGGCGTCGTGTCGCTGGCCGGGGTCGTCGACCTCGGGATCGCCGACCGGATGCACCTGGGCTCCGACGCGACACGCGACTTCGTCGGGTCGGGACCGGGCACCGAGGCCTGGTGGTCCGCCGACCCCATGTCGACGCTGCCGCCGAAGGTGCCGGTGCGGCTCGTCAACGGCGCGGACGACGACACCGTGCCGCACGCGGTCGCCGATGCCTACGTGACCAGGGCCAGGGCTGCCGGCGGCGACGTGACGGAGGACCTCGTCGAGGGCGCCGACCACTTCGCGGTGATCGACCCGACGACGCCCGCCTTCAGCCACGTCCTCACCGCCGTCCGCTCCCTCACGTCGGCGCCCTGACGCCGGCGCCCTGACGCCGGCGGATGGCCGAGCGCCACCCGCTGCCGCCCGTTCCCTGCGTCAGTGCTCCACCCCACGCAGCACTGACGTGTGCCGTGGGGTCGGGGCTGATCGGGAGCCGCCCCGCCCTATGGTGGGACGCGTGACGACGGACTGGGCGCGCGCGCGACTGCACGTCGTGACGGGCAAGGGTGGCACCGGCAAGACCACCGTCGCCTCGGCGATCGCCCTCGCCCTGGGGTCCGCACCGGGCCACGTGCTGCTCACCGAGGTCGAGGGCCGGCAGGGCATCAGCCAGACGTTCGACGTGCCACCGCTCGGCACGGAGGAGACCCGGATCGTCCGCCTCCCCGGCGGCGGCGAGGTGGTCGGCCTGTCCATCGACCCCAAGGCGGCCCTGCTCGAGTACCTCCAGATGTTCTACAAGCTCGGCCGCGCCGGCCGGCTGCTCGAGAAGTTCGGCGCCATCGACTTCGCGACGACCATCGCCCCCGGCGTGCGCGACGTCCTGCTCATCGGCAAGATCTACGAGGCCAACCGGCGCCGCCGCGACGGCCGGCACAAGGGCGACGCCGCCCCGGCATACGACGGGATCGTCCTCGACGCACCGCCGACGGGCCGCATCGGCCGGTTCCTCTCCGTCAACTCCGAGGTGGCCGACCTCGCGCGGGTCGGGCCGATCGCCTCGCAGGCCACCTCGATCACGCGGCTGCTCCAGTCGGACCAGACGGTCGTCCACGTCGTCACCCTCCTCGAGGAGATGCCGGTGCAGGAGAGCCTCGAGTCGATCGACGAGCTGCGCGACAAGGGCCTGCACCCCGGCGCCGTCGTCGTCAACATGGTGCGCGAACYGCTCCTCGACGACGTCGCCCTCGACCAGGCGCGCGGGGGCCGCCTGCACAAGGCATCGATCCGCACCCAGCTCGCCGAGGCAGGCGTCCGCGCGACGCCCGAGCTCGTCGCGGGGCTCCGCGAGGAGGCCCGCGACCACGCGGAGCGCAWCGACCTCGAGCGCGAGCAGCTCGCGCTCCTCGAGGCCACGGGGCTGCCGATCGTCCAGCTTCCCGCGCTGCCGACCGGCGTCGACTCCGGCTCGGTGCGCGAGCTCGCGGACCTGCTCGTGCCGCTCTTCGTCCGTCACTCCGCGACCGAACGGGTGGAGGCATGAGCCCGGGCCCGGTCTCGAGCAAGGCCCCGGCGCTCGACGTCGACGCCCTCATCGACGACCCGAGCACCCAGATCGTCGTCTGCTGCGGCTCCGGCGGTGTCGGCAAGACGACGACGGCCGCGGCGCTCGGCCTGCGGGCAGCCGAGTCAGGACGCAAGGTCGTCGTCCTGACCATCGACCCGGCCCGCCGTCTCGCCCAGTCGCTCGGCCTGACCGAGCTCGACAACACGCCCCGTCCCGTCACCGACATCGACACGACGGCAGGCGGCAGCCTCCACGCGATGATGCTCGACATGAAGCGGACCTTCGACGAGGTCGTCCTGGCCCACTCCGAGCCCGACAAGGCGGAGCAGATCCTCGCCAACCCCTTCTACCAGGCCGTCAGCAGCTCCTTCGCCGGCACGCAGGAGTACATGGCCATGGAGAAGCTCGGCCAGCTCAAGGCGAGCGCCGGCACCGAGGACGCCCCGTGGGACCTCATCGTCGTCGACACCCCGCCGTCGCGCTCGGCCCTCGACTTCCTCGACGCCCCCAACCGGCTCGGCAGCTTCCTCGACGGGCGTTTCATCCGGCTGCTCACCGCCCCGGCCAAGGCCGGTGGACGCGCGGGCCTCAGGGTCTTCGGCGTCGGCGTGCAACTCGTGACCGGGACGATGACGAAGATCCTCGGCGGCCAGATGCTCACGGACGTCCAGACGTTCGTCAATGCTCTCGACACGATGTTCGGAGGTTTCCGCGAGCGCGCCGACGAGACCTACCGGCTGCTCTCGGAGGAGGGCACGGCCTTCCTCGTCGTCGCCGCGCCTGAGCGGGACGCGCTGCGCGAGGCGTCCTACTTCGTCGACCGCCTCGAAGCGGACGGCATGCCGCTGGCCGGGCTCGTCGTCAACCGCATCGGGCGCGTCTCGGCGACCGGGATCAGCCCGTCGCGGGCCCTCGCCGCCGCCGAGGCCCTCGAGGACGGCGGCGGCCCGAAGTCGGCGTCGAACGCCGCCGGCCTGCTCCGGCTGCATGCGGCGCTGGTCCGGACGGCCGAGCGACAGCGCGAGCTGGCCGACCGTTTCTCGCGGTCACACCCCGGCATACCCGTGGTTCAGGTGCCGGCGCTCGGGCGCGACGTCCACGACCTCGACGGCCTGCGCGAGATCGGGCACGCGCTGGCGGGGTCGTGACGCACCCGGTGGGTGGTCACGGCCCCGTCCACGTGTGGAAGCGCCTCAGAGGTGCTTGCCCATCGCCTCAGACGTGCTTGCTCTGGGAGGCCATGCCTGCCCGGAGCGCCGACTTCCACGACGTGATGTCGGGCCGCTTGCGCAGCAGGGCTCGACGCTCGCGTTCGGTCATGCCTCCCCAGACGCCGAACTCGGTCCTGTTGTCGAGGGCCTCGGCCAGGCACTGCGCGAGAACAGGACACGTCTTGCAGACGGCCTTCGCGTCGTGCTGGGCCTTGCCTCTGACGAACAGTGCATCAGGGTCCGCCCCGGAACAGCTGGCCTGACTGGCCCACTCGTCCACCCACGGATCCACCATGACGACAGCACTCATTGTGTTACCCCTCCCCGCTCGGCACCTCCCATGACACCGAGCAGACCCGGACCGTCCCACCGATCCTGGTCACGCGGACCCCCCTTAGGCCCAAACGAGACATTACGAGCGTGAGGCCCGGTCCGACATAGGCTCTATGCATCATTTAGGCGAGCAGGTGACTAGTCACCTGACCACCGTGCCTTGGTTACCGGACAGCGCACCCAGGCGCCACGGAGGCACAGGCGGCACCGGCCGCACCGGCCCACGCACAAACCCGGTGGCCATGGAGCGAGCGGTTACCCTTGGCCCCATGTCTTCACGCACTACCTCGATCGGCGGCGTCATCAGCCTGCTCGGCGCGTTTCTCGCGTCCGCGCTCGTGCTCGGACTGCTCGCCGCCGGCCTGGTGATGCCCGCGGTGGGCGCCACGGGTGCTCTCGCCCGCAGCGGCGTCGACGTCTTCAACGAGCTTCCGAGCGAGTTCACGACCGATCCGCTCGCCCAGACCTCCCGCATCCTGGCCGCCGACGGCTCCGTCATCGCGACGCCGCAGGAGCAGAACCGCACCATCGTGCCGCTGAGCAAGGTCGCGCCGATCATGCGTGAGGCCCAGGTCGCGATCGAGGACCACCGCTTCTACGAGCACGGCGGCGTCGACCTCCAAGGTGTCCTGCGTGCTGCGATCTCCAACATCCGCAGCGGCGCGACGACCTCAGGAGCCTCGTCGCTCACCCAGCAGTACGTCAAGATCTCCCTGCAGTACTCCGCGCTCAACTCCGGCAACACGCAGGCGGCGGCCGCAGCGGTGAAGAAGGACTACATGCGCAAGCTCAAGGAGCTGAAGTACGCGATCACGCTGGAGAAGAAGCTCACCAAGGACCAGATCCTCGAGGGCTATCTCAACCTCGTCTACTACGGGGACCGCGCCTACGGCGTCGAGGCGGCATCCCTGCACTACTTCAGCATCCACGCGGACAAGCTGAGCCTCTCCCAGGCAGCGCTCCTCGCCGGGCTGACGCAGAACCCCGGCACGACCGACCCGGTGAACTTCCCGAAGAAGGCGGTGGCCCGTCGCAACGTCGTGCTCGACCGCATGCACGAGCTCGGCCGGATCACGGACAAGCAGTGGACCGACGCGAAGAAGCGCACCCTCAAGCAGGACATGCGCGTGCAGCAGCCCAAGAGCACGTGCCTCGCGTCGCCCTACCCCTACTGGTGCGACTTCATCGTCAACTACGCGCTGGCGATGCCCGAGCTCGGCAAGACCGTCGAGGAGCGCAAGCGGATGCTCTACCGCGGCGGCGTCACGATCCAGACCACCCTCGACCCGCGGGTGCAGCGGGTGACGCAGCAGGAGCTCACCAAGAAGGTGCCGATCGGCGACCGGTCCCGCGTCGGCGCCGCTGCCTACGTCACGGATCCCTCGACCGGCAAGGTGCTCGCCTTCGCCCAGAACACGACCTATACCGTGGACAAGGAGTCGTCCGGCAAGACGGGCATCAACTGGGCCCTCGACCAGCGCTGGGGCGGATCGGGCGGTTTCCAGTTCGGGTCCACCGCCAAGGCCTTCGCCCTCGTGACCGCCATGGAGTCCGGGATGACGCTGCGGGCGAGCGTCAACGCCAAGGCGGCCGGCGACGGTCACATGGCGGCCTACCAGCCCAAGGACTTCCCTGGCGGCTGCGGACCGGGCGGCCAGTKGAACGTCGACAACGACACGTTCTTTCCCGGCGGCAGCATCAGCCTCATGAAGGCGACCGCGCTGTCGACCAACACGGCCTTCGTGGCGCTCGCACAGCAGCTCGGCGGCTGCAAGGTGCGCGACACCATGCTCCGCCTCGGCCTGCACCAGTCCGATGGGCAGCCGGTCGGGAAGTATGCGCCGCAGTACATCCTCGGCGCCTCCGACGTCTCCCCGCAGGGAGTGGCGCAGGCCTACGGCGTCCTCGCCGCGGACGGCAAGAAGTGCTCGATGATCGCGGTCACGAAGGTCTCGCAGGGCAGCAAGGTGCTGGCCGAGCCGAAGACGACGTGCACCCAGGTCGTCGACCCCGACGTCGTGCACGCGACCGACAAGTTCCTCGAGTACAACATGACCAACGGCTCCGGCATCCGCAACCAGCTCGACGGTGGGGCGCGCCCGGCCGCCGGCAAGACCGGTACGGCCAACAACAACAACGAGTCGTGGTTCGTCGGCTACACGCCGCAGCTCGCGACGGCTGTCTGGGTCGGCACGCCCTACGACCCCATCTCCCGAGTGATGAAGGACGTCACCGTCGGTGGCACCTTCTACCCCGTCATGCACGGTGCCGCGATCGCCGCCCCGATCTGGAAGGGCATCATGAACGGCGCCCTCCAGGGCCAGCCGATCGTGCCGTTCACGGAGCCCTCAGCCAAGTTCACGCAGGGCACCGGAACGCCTCCGGGTGTCATCCCCAGCGTGACGGGGCTGTCGGTGTCCGAGGCGATCTCGACCCTCCAGGCCGCCGGGTACCCCGCCGGCTTCGGGGGCACCATGCGCTCGTCGGTGCCCAGTGGCCTCGTCGCCGGCACCTCGCCCTACGGGAGCGCGCCCAGCGGCACCTTCGTGACGATCTACACCTCGCGCGGCGGTGGCGGCCGGCAGCAGCAGACGCCACAGACCCCACAGACCCCGCAGCCCCCGCAGACCCCGCAGACCCAGCAACCGGCCGTCACCACTCCGGCCCCACCGACCCCCACGGGTGGCGGCAACGGCGGTGGCAAGCCGGGAGGCAAGCCCAGTGGCAAGGCCGTCACCACTCCGGCCCCACCGACCCCCACGGGTGGCGGCAACGGCGGTGGCAAGCCGGGAGGCAAGCCCAGTGGCAA